>NMQN01000888.1 GCA_003575245.1 Candidatus Atribacteria bacterium 1244-E10-H5-B2
TAAGAGAGATAAATCTTTTATTAGATAAGGCTAATTTTAAAGGTAAATTGGGGTTAAGAGACCAAGCCGTATTAGAATTATTTTACGCTACCGGTTTAAGGGTGTCAGAACTGATATATTTAAAGATTAATGATATAAATATGGAAAATTGTATGTTAAAATGTCTGGGGAAAGGTTCTAAAGAGCGGATAATTCCGTTTGGAAACAAAGCATATCAGTCTTTAAAATTATATCTAGATAGAGCAAGGCCAAAATTAGTGAAAAATCCGGATGAGGATGCTTTATTTTTAAATAGCCGGGGAGAAAACCTTTCTCGACAGGGGGTATTTTATCTGGTAAAAATATATGCCCAAAAAGCAAGGATAGAAAAGAAGGTCACTCCACATACTTTAAGACATACCTTGGCTACCCATTTATTAGAAAATGGAGCAGATCTCAGGTCAGTTCAAGAGATGTTGGGACACTCAGATATTTCTACTACTCAAATTTATACCCATGTAAGTAGAAAATGGGTTAGTGAGGAATATTATAGGGCATTTCCGAGAACATGAATTCGTATATCGTATATCGTGAAGAAAGAAAGAAAAAAAGAAAAGAAAAATTAAGAATCCAGGAGCCAGTGGATATAGAGAAACAGTGATGAGTAATATGTGATAAGTAAATAGTTATATATTCCAAATTGTAGGTTTTTTCTCTTTTTGCCATTTAAATACGAACGCAATATGCGACACGAATTACTATTCACTAACGACTAATTAAACCAACTAACTAAATTAAGGGGTGCAGTAAAAGTGGAAGATTTAAAAGCAAAAGTCACAGAAAGTGTAGAATTTATTAATCAAAAAAGTAAGATTAAACCAGAGATTGCCATTATATTAGGAACGGGATTAGGAAGGCTAGCAGAAGATATTGAGGAAAAAGAAATTATTTCTTATAGTGAAATTCCTAATTTTCCCCTATCTACAGTTCAAAGCCATAGCGGAAACCTGGTTTTGGGAAAGTTGGGCAATAAAGAAGTAGTTGCCATGCAGGGTAGATTTCATTATTATGAAGGTTATAGCCTTAAAGAGGTTACCTTTCCGGTAAGGGTGATGAAAAAGTTAGGTGCAGATATAATTATTATTTCCAATGCAGCAGGTGGTATAAATCGCTTCTTTAAGAGAGGGGATTTAATGCTTATTACTGATCATATAAATTTATTTGGAGATAATCCTTTAATTGGCCCCAATGATGAAGAATTAGGACCAAGATTTCCAGATATGTCCGAGGCTTATAGCCAAAAACTTATTGAGTTAGTTAAGAAAATAGCTTTAAAAGAAAAAATTAGATTGCAACAAGGAGTATATGCAGGTTTAACCGGCCCTACTTTAGAGACCTCTGCCGAATATAGATTTTTAATAAGTATTGGTGCAGATGCAGTAGGTATGTCCACAGTACCAGAGGTTATAGTAGCTAATCATATGGGAATGAAAGTATTGGGAATTTCTTGTATCACCGATTTAGCCATAGATGGGGTAATAGTAAAAACCAGTGTAGAGGAAATTTTAAAAGCTGCCTCGGATGCTGAACCGATTATGACTAAATTAATAAAGAAGGTAATTGAAAAAATTGATTAATGATGGTTTGAGAGTAGCTCTTCTATCTGCTTTACCTATTAGCGAATTAAGAGGGGCTATTCCGATAGCTCTAACAATTTATAAAATGCCAGCTTTTTCGGCTTATATATTTGCGGTATTAGGGAACATAATACCGGCAATATTTTTGTTGCTTTTTTTAAAACCTTTTTCTGAATATTTACGTCAGTGGCATTATTTTAATATATTTTTTGAATGGCTTTTTAAAAGGACACGTCGGAATACCGAGGAAAAATTCGAAAAATATGGAGCCTTATTTTTATTATTTTTCGTAGCTATTCCTCTACCCGTAACAGGAGCCTGGACCGGTTCAGCTGCTGCATTTATTTTTGGCATAAGATTTTGGTATGCCTTTCCTACAATAGTGGGAGGGGTTATGATAGCTGGGGTAATTGTTACTTTAACCAGTTTGGGGATAATTAGTTTTATTTGAAATAGTATATAGTATCGAGTATATAGTATATAGCAAAAATACAGTAAAAAGTGATGAGTAATGTGTAATGAGTAATAAGATTATATTTCTGAATTTATAAAAACAGGTTACTTATTATACATCACATATTAAAAAATCTGACCGGAAGATTGGCGGACTGGGTGACTGGTAGACTAATTTAACCAGGTAACCGACTAACCAATTAAATATTAGAGAAAGGGAAAGATGAAGACTATCGAATGGAAAGAGGGGAAAGTATTTTTAATTGACCAGAGAAAACTTCCTTTAGAATATGAAATAATTAATTGTTCTACTTACCAAGAGGTAGCAGAGGCTATTAAGAAGATGAAAATAAGGGGAGCACCGGCCATTGGAGTGGCGGCTGCCTTTGGCATAGCCCTTGCTGCTTATTCTTCAAAGGCAGATACCTATAAAGAATTCAGTTTAGATATGGAGAAGGCTAAAAACTGCCTGGCCCTTACTCGACCCACAGCAGTCAATCTTTTTTGGGCTTTAGAAAGAATAATGAATTTGATTAATATAAAAAAAGATGTTGATTTATTTGAATTAAAAGATACAATCTTACAGGAAGCCAAAAATATTGCCCGGGAAGATATAGAGATAAATAAGGCAATGGGAAGATACGGAGCTTCACTAATTAAAGATGGGGATAGTGTTCTTACTCACTGCAATGCGGGAGCTCTGGCTACCGTAGATCACGGTACCGCTTTAGGAGTGATTCGTACTGCCTTTAAAGAAGGAAAGAAGATACATGTCTATGTCGATGAAACCAGACCAGTATTACAGGGAGCAAGGCTTACCGCCTGGGAATTAATGCAGGAGAAAATTCCCTTTACTCTGATCACTGATAATATGGCCGGGTTTTTAATGTCTCAAAAAAAGATAAACTTAATCATAGTTGGGGCAGATCGTATTGCTCGAAACGGTGATGTGGTAAATAAAATCGGAACTTATTCTTTGTCTGTTTTAGCTAGGGAAAATAAAGTCCCTT
>NMQN01000465.1 GCA_003575245.1 Candidatus Atribacteria bacterium 1244-E10-H5-B2
ATAGAATACTTTTCTTTAACATTCTCCCAAGGATCCGGGGAAAATTGTTTTATGCTCAGGGATATTTTTTTATTTTCTTTATTGTAGTCAATAATTTTTACCTTTATTTTATCTCCAATTTTTAATAATTTAGTGGCATCTCTCAGATCACGCCAGGTAATTTCTGAAATATGAAGCAACCCTTCGACTCCACCTATATCAACAAATGCTCCAAATTTAGTAATATTAGCTACAATCCCTTCTTTTTCCTGTCCCACTGTTAAACCAGCTAAGGTTTTTTTATGCATTACTTTACGTTCTTTCTCTATAATTAGACGATGAGATAGAATAACTTTATTCTCCCTTTTTTCCAGTTTAATTATAACAAAATCTAATTTTTTCCCTATATATTTATCTAAATCTTCATCTTTTATAAATTTAGTTTCGATCTGAGATTTAGGAACAAATCCTTTTATTCCTACATTAACAATTAAACCATTTGAATTTTTTTCTATCACTTCTGCATTAATTTTTTCTTTCTTTTTGTATGTTTCATTAAGTTTTTCCCATAGTTGAAAGTATTTTGTCCTCTCTCTTGATAAAGCAATATTTCCATTCTTTTCATCGACATTGGTAACATACAGATAAACTTCATCGCCAATTTCTAAGGTGTGGGTTATGGTTCTTTCTTCTTTAGAAAAGAGTGATTTTTCGGTTTTGGGAAGGTGCCCCTCCATTTTATATTTTATATCGACCAAATATCCATCTTCATCGGCATTCATTATCTGGCCTTTTATTATATCTCCTCTTTTTATTTTTTTAAATTTTTCTAAAGATTGGCTAATCATTTCATTCATTTCTTCTTTAGAATTTTTTTCTGCTTTTTCTACTTTATTTTTTTTGTTTAACTCCATCGTCCTTAGTCCTTCCTTCTCTCGTATATCGTCGTGCGTATTTCGTATTGCGTATTTCGTATATCGTATATCGTTAATGATAAATTATTAAATAAAACCTAACATTCGACACAAGAAAAATAAACAATTAATTTGATTTATTTGTCATTGCGAGCTCCGGTTTATCGGGGCGTGGCAATCTCGGTTTTGATAATTTTATAAGCGGATTTGATAAATCAAATCCTAATTCTTTCTCTTTTTTATTTTCTTTACTATATATGATATACGATATACTATATACTATTTATAATTCTTTTCTCGGTTATAATTTTATGTACCGGGATATCATTTTTATCATTGGGTATTTTTTTTACTATCTGCATTTCAAAAGCTAAAGCAACAATTTTGGCAGAAGAGCGAACTTTTCTTAAAAAATTATCGTAATATCCGAAACCCCTGCCAATTCTATTTCCGCTTAAATCAAAAGCGACTCCGGGTACTACTATTAAATCAATATTTTCTGAAGGGAATAATCTATAATATTCTTTCTTCGGCTCTAAAATTCCTTTTTTACCTTTTTCTAATTCAATATCAAAATCAAATATTTTCGAAGGTGCTAAGCTAAGGCATTCTGGTAAAATAATGGGAACAAAAACATTTTTACCCATTTTAATAGACATTTTAATCATTTCTTCGGTCTGCACTTCGCTTCTGGTAGCAACATAAAACATAATATTTTGGGAATTTTTATACTCTACGGTTTCAGCCAGGTTGAAAAATACTTGTCGACTTTTATTCCTTATATCTTCTTTTGATAAAGAATGCCTTTTTTTCAGTATATTCCTTCGTATTTCTTCTTTATTCATAATTTTTTATTATAATATAGTTATTTATTATTTTTGTCAAAATTATATCTCGTATTGCGTATTGCGTATCGTGTGAAGAAAATCAATTTTCGGTTATCGATATGTAGCTAAAAATTTAAAACGAAAAGCGAAAAACCATAATCGTTATTTAAGAATTCAGGAGTCTATGGTCAGAAGAGTATAAAATAATTTAACAAAAAACATATTTTCATAGTTTAAAATAATTCTGAATACTGGATTCTGTTTTCTGGCTCCCTCTTTCTAAATTGTCTTCGTAAATTATAAAACCCCGCTATGTCGTGTGCTTTAGGTTTTGATACCTGTCCCCAAACAGGTGGGTATCTGCCTAAATGCTTAACGTTTCCGCGTCAACTAAATTAGCTAACGTTAGGTATTTGTCTTACTTCAAGCTGAAGGAGACCTACCTCAGGCATACAAATAACATTTAGAGCTCGATCCCTTTTATATAAGTGTTGGTTCAAAACTTAATTAGTCAGCACGAACACAGCAGGGTAATTCATATATTTTCTTTGTCCTTATAATATCACACCTTATTGTATCTTTCAATATCCAAAACAGTATATAGTATATAGTAAGATAGCGGATAGCGTGGAGCGTATAGTAAGAAAGCGAAAAATTTAAAGCGCAAAACCAAAGCTCAAAACTTAAAGTTAAAAAATTGCTAATGTATGAACATATATCCAAAAATACCAACCACAAAGTGAATAGTTAACCACCACTCTATCATTCCTGCGGAATTGAATCTGTCTTCTCCAATTTGTGGCACAATGAATTGTGCACTTCCTAGATTACTTCTTTTTTCCGTGGGCACGATTCATCGTGCCCCTACGGGTTACTCATTACTTATTACTAGTTACTGTATTCCATACGCTATCACTTCAGTAAATCTAATTTAATATGAAGCTCCTTTAATTGTTTTTGATCTACTTCAGATGGTGCATCAGTTAACAGACAGGTTGCCTTTTGGGTCTTGGGGAAGGCAATTACTTCTCTGATTGAGGAAGCTCCAGCTAAAAGCATAACTAACCTATCCAAACCAAAGGCAATCCCCCCATGTGGCGGTGCTCCATATTTTAAGGCTTGCAATAAGAATCCGAATTTTTGTTCAGCTTTTTTATTATCTATCCCTAATAATTTAAAAATTATTTTTTGAAGGTCTGTATTGTGTATTCTGATGCTTCCTCCTCCGATTTCGTTTCCGTTAATCACTAAATCGTATGCTTTTGAACGTACTTTTAAAGGATTAGTATCTAATAATTTAATATCTTCATCCAGGGGTGCTGTAAAAGGATGATGAACTGCTTCATACTTTTTTTCCTC
>NMQN01000039.1 GCA_003575245.1 Candidatus Atribacteria bacterium 1244-E10-H5-B2
CTTGAGAAAATGACTTTATAAATCAGGCTTCTTGAAAAATAGAAGGGATAAATTTTAGTGCATCTAATTGCCGAAAATAGGGGGTAGGTTATCCCATTTTATAGGGTAGATTTACCTTCTTTTTTTATTTCTGATCCTGGTTAAAATTTCGCTAAAGATAGAATTACATAATTATATTGAAGCTCTTATAATTCAAGGGTTACAGGAAGTTAAAGAATAAGATTATAGTGCAGTATAATGCACTAAATCAGGGGGTAAATATCCTTTTAATTGTTACAAAAGGTTGACCTTTTATGTTGAGGAAAGTTGAGGTTTTAGGTGCAGTCTCGGTTTAGTTTATTTAAAAGATTTTTAGCAGTAAAAATATATCTTTAAAATGTCCTTACGGTGTCCTTAAAAAATTGCAGTGATCCTGCAGTAGAATTTCAGATATAAAAAGAAGGTTTAAATGGCAGGTTTTAGCAAGTTTTTAGAAGTAAGAAATAGATAAGAAGGTTGTCTTTCTTAAGTTCCAGTTAATAGGTTATTATTCTACTTGCTAACATTATCAAGAAATGATAACTAAGGATCAGGGGTAATGTTAAGGATGTTAATAGAAAACAACAAAAAGGGGGTTGAAGCTATGACTAAATTCAGGAATGCACAAAGCTATTATGGCAATACTGAAGAAATGATACAAAGGCAAAGAAACAATTTAATACCTGGCGGGAATATATATCAGAAAAGGGAAATAAGCGAAGCAAGATATAACTGCTTCTGGGAATATGGCGATCTTGAAGATAAGCGATGGGTTTATGAATTGTGTATAAATAAAAGGGATCCTAAAGATGTTTCTGAAAAGGAATTGAAAAGCGAAAAATGGCTTGATAACTGGTGGGGTGAATTGGAACTCAAAGATAAAAAATTTATCTACTGGGCTGTAATGGATCCTCTATCTAAAGAAGAAAAAACTCCCATTTTTCTGCACATAGAAGAATGCTCAAAGAAGAAATTGGCTGTATCAGAAAAGGACTGAAAGGGGGCTAAAAAGCTTCTTTTCTTTTCTTGGTGTGGCTTGGTGTGAAAAACAAAGCTAACCTTTTATTTATAATGGTCTTATCGTTTCTACTTTCTTCGTGTGGCTCGGTGTGGTCTTCGTGTGAATTAGAAAAGCAGTTTATCGGTCTTTTCTCTCTTAACTACGGAAACAAAGCTAATTTAAGCGTTTTTAAGGGGGGGATAGATAGGGGGCTGGTATGATTATACCTATTTTTAGCTAAATACCAGGCAAGAAAAGAAACTAAAGAAACTAAATATCGCTAAAAAAGGGAAGCAGAAAATTCGACTGATTCGACTTAAAAACGATAAAAAGGGCAGAGGAAATAAATGCTAAAAGTAACTAAGAAGAAAGATTATACACAATTTATTACCGGAATCGGGGTAGAAGATCAAGTAATTGGGTTACTGGGTGATCCAATTTACTATCTAAAAATAAAAAGAACAAAAAGAACAAAAAAAGGACAAAAAGAAAGGGTTACAGTTAAAAAAGGAAGGGCGGGAAATCTGACGAATCTGACAGGGTATCGGCAAAAAGGAAGAGCAGAAAAATTAACAGATTTAACAGGATATTGCTAAAAAAAGGCTTTTCTTCTTTCAGGAGAACTCGGGGACGGGGGTGTGATATTTGGTAGTAAAAAAAGAAAAATTAAAACATCTTTTAGCTTTTCAATACTATTGTTTGCTGGGGGGCTTTGGAAGTAAAAGAAGCATAAAGGAAACAACAAAAAAGTTTGATATTGCCAGGGGTAGTAATTTTTATAAATACTTTAGCTCTCTTTGTGGTAGGAGAAGTTTGTTAAAGGTTGCACGTAAATTTAATGTTTCAAGAACTGCAGTAAATAACTGGTATAAATCTTTTAACTGGAAAGAGAGGGCCCGGGAATGGGATAATGAAATAAACAGAAAGGTGATAATGAGAGGCTCTCAAAGTTAGGCAAAAAGTGGTACGGAAGTTTACAGTTTAACAGTATTTACCTGGTAACCAAAAAAACGAGCCTCTACGAGGGGAATAGCTTTTTATCTATGAAAGTCAATGCATCGAGATTGATAACAAATGATAACCTTAAAGCTGAAATAGAAGAAAAGTTAAAAGATATAAACCTTATAAATAGACTACGTTTGGGACATATTAGCGGAATTGCTTTAGAAAAACTAGTTATCATTTCCTTCTTCCAGACTGGCAAGAAATGGCAAGGTTATAGCCGAAATAAAAAGGCGGTTAGAAGATATAGATATTAGATATAGAATACGTTTAGGAAGAATTAGCGAAACTGCATTAGCGGGATTACTTGCCATAGAAAAATGCTTCACCAATACAGGGTAACAAATGAAACAAATGAAACAGAAAAAGGACAAAAAGGACAGGATATCGCTAAAAAGGGAAGGCTCTTATCTATCCCTTAACGAAGGGTCTTAGCTAATGCAGATTTAGTATAAAAAATAGTCTATCTAACAAGGGTTTACAGGTAAGGGTAAGTTTAACGACCAATCGTAAGCGGTTAACGCTTGGTAAGTTAATAACAAGGGTAGAAAGGCACCTGGAGCGTGAATTTCAGCACTAAAAGCACCTCTTAAATAACCTATCCTGATTTTTCAAGGTCAAACTACTTTGATCTTGCTTTCTTCACTTCTTCACTAATACCAGTTTAATCTCCGGGAATACCCTTTTAACGAACGTAGAGTATCTTTATTCGCACATATTTTTATTTTTAAGGCAATGGGGTAGGGATTATACCTTAACTTACTTTTTTAGCTAAAACATCAGGACAGAAAATCTGACTGATCTGACAGGATACCGCTAAAAAGGGAAGGATAGAAAAATGTCCTTGTAGCTTCGTCGTAGCTTCGTCAATTTAGCAATAAAAAAATGTCCGTAGAACGTCCGCAAGATGTCCGTGATTTAGCTAAAAAAAGTATGGTGTAAGTATGGTGTAAAAAGGTCAGTGCAGGTTCAGTATAAGTTCAGTAAGAAAGCGATAAAAAAATGTCCCCAGAATGTCCCCGGGGTGTCCCTGATTTAGCTAAAAGAATGTTACAAAAGGTAGACATTTTCAGGTTAAAATTTTTTGTAAATTATAAAATTACCGGCTATGTTAAAAGCTCTTATAAATTAGGCTTCTTAAAAGATAAATAAAAAAGATTATATGATAATATATGATACAAATCAGGGGGGGCAATGTTGCAAAAGGTTACATTCTCAGGTTGACAAAAGTTGACATTTAGCGATTAAAAATCTTTCGTAAATTATAAAATTGCCTGGTAGTATCAAAGCTCTTATAATTCAGGGGCTTCAAGCGATAAAGAAGAAAAATTATAGTGGAATATAATGGAAAATTTAGGGGGCGGTATGATGTCATACCAGCTTCTTTTTTTATTTCTGATCCTGATTAAAATTTTTCGTAAAATAAAAATTAACTGCTTATATTAAAGCTCTTATAATTATAGGGTTTCAGGAAGTTAAGGAATAAAATTATATTGCATTATATTGCACTAATTAGGGGGTAGATTATTCTTTAAAGAAACTAAACCAAGATGATACCAATATGATACCAAAGAAGAAATAAAAGGGTAAAATTATATTAGAATATATTAGGAAATTCAGGGGGTAGGAATACCCTCTTTTTTTATCCGGATAAAAGCGATCCTTCAATAGTTCTATGTAAAGTAGCCTCTTATAACTGATTATCCCTTATCTATAAGGGTTTTAGCCCTTCCTTCTTCTCTACTGATCACCTTAGAAAAAAGTTAGAAATTTACCTATATAAACGATAATTGAATAGATAAAAAGCGTTATTAACGATAATCAATTATTTTTTTATGCTCTTATTTTACCCTTTTTAATCTCTTGAAGGCCTTTGTTTATGATGTTTATAATGTTTCAACGTCCTATAAATTATATTATGTAAAGTAGATTGGAAGGATATTATATAGGTTAAAAAACTTTTATATATTTTCTACTTGCTTTATATATTTAAATGTGATAAAATATACCAAATATAAAGGGGGAAGTTGGAGATTATGAAGACCATCAAAACAATTAAGATAGGTAGAAAGCAATTCTATAATGTAGAGGCCTTATCGCAGATGCTTAATATCCCGGTGGAAACAGTCCGGGCGTATATAAGAAGGAACAGGCTAAAGGCAATAAAGGTTGGTAAACGTTATTTGGTAAGCGTTGAGAATTTAGATAAATTTCTATCCGGAGAAGACAATAAATGATATGCCAAAGAGGATAATAATGAGGTCAAATTTAAAAACTCTAAAAAAAATTTTGCCTTCTTATAAGGTGGAATTAGAGAAGGAAGATCTGACCGAAAAAAAGGGGGATAATACCTAATGGCTTTTTACAAAAAATCTCTTGAGAAATTTCAGATCATAAAAGAGCAATATAAAATTGAGGGGTCTATGACTTTAAGAAGAATTTACTACGTTCTTCTAGGCAAAGGGCTGGTAAAACCGAGCGGAAAAAAGGATTCTCCTTATATCAATTTGTCTAAATTATTGTTAGAAGCGAGAGAAAAAGGGGAGCTTGACTGGAAAATTATAGTTGATAGAACTAGGAGGATCGAGCAGAGATTAACTTTCCCGGACTATGACGAGGCTTTTAAATGGATTAGTAAACATTATAGACGAGATAGTATGCTCCTGCAAAAAAATTATTGTGAGGTTTGGATCGAAAAAGACGCTATCTCGGGGAACGTTTCTAACGAAACTTGGTTTGTTGACGTGCCTTTAATAGTGGGTAGAGGTTGGGGGAGCGGTACTTGTCATCATGACGCTTACGAGCGGATCTCTGAGATAAGTAAAGAAGAGAAAAAGCTACTAGTAAAGGTTTTGTATATATCAGACTTTGATCCGGAAGGTTTTCATATCCCGGAAGTGTTGAAGAAAAAACTTAAATTATACGGACTTGAAGATCCTAAAGTAGAAAGAATCGCTCTAACTCCGGAACAGATTAAAAAGTTTGGTTTAAAGAAAAATGTCGGTTTTACGATCAGCAAAAAGCAGAGAGAAAAGGAGTACGTCAGAGACTATATTAAAAAATACGGAGTAGTGCAATACGAAATTGACGCTCTCCCAGTAGCTGAACTCAATCAGATCATAGAAAAGGAATTGAAGAAACTGATTGATTTTAAGATCCCGGAGATAAGCGATAAGGAGAGCAAAGAAGAGGTCGAGAATTGGATAGACAAACATTATTATGAGGAATAAAGAAGGCAAAAACTGGATCATTAAACGATTAGAAGAAATTGGAAAAATAATGTAAAAAGGGGGTTAAATAACAAATGTCGAAAGAAATAATTGTTTTATTACCATTGACCCTGATCGAAAAATCTACAACGATAAGTTGCACATTAGAATTTGATAGGATAGCTTTTTCCCTCGACGTTGGTAACAGTTATTTCCTGCATAGATTCAATCCCGGGGAATGGAGCAAATTTGTCAATGGAATCAATGAAACGGATAAGAGGCTGAAAGAGATAAAGAAAAACTATCTGAAAGGGGGTGAATGAATTGAAAGCTACCAAAGATATGTTACAGCTTAGGAAAGATATGTTACAGCTTAGGCAGGGGGTTGATTATCTTATAACCTGCCCGCATTGTAAAGGGTTGATAGGGCAGATAATACCTAAAAATGAAACTGTCGAAGTAGCCTTATATACCGGAAATTGTGTTGACTGCAAATTTTTAGATATGCTACCAAAAGAAGAAATAATAGAGTTTGAAGGTAATAAACTTATAGCTATGTGTGGGATCAATGGCAATGTGAATCCTATTCACTTTACTAAAAAAGATTTGGAAGATAAAAAAAATTGGATAGCGGATAATTGCGGTATAAAAGAAAAGACTGCTGACGATCCTTCGGGCCATAAATATCACTGTTATGCCTTCAAGAGAAGGGATAAGAAGATTGACCTGGATAAACTATAAAATTTAGGGAAGGGGTGATAAAGAAAAGCTATGAATACCAGGGAAGAAATTATTAACATTTTATCTAAAAATAAAAAACCTTTGGGTCCTAAAAAAATAGCCTTTGAACTTAAAAAAAGCAGTGCAAATATAAGGAAGATTCTGTCTAATCTGTGCAGAGAGGGGAAGATTACCAGGGCTGGCTATGGTAAATATGTAGTTTCAAGTGTGAATAAAAGTGTGAATAAAAGTGTGAATAAAAGTGTGAATATTTTAGGTAAAAGTGTGAATGTTAGGTCTCCAAAGGCAAAGAAGTTAATCAATAGGGAAATCAATAAATACCGGAGAACTTATTTTCAGAAGCTAAAAATAAAAGATCCTGAGGCCTACGGAAAAATGAGAAAAGCGAAAAACAGATATCTCAGAGATTGGCGGGTCAGGAATCCGGACTACAATAAAAATTGGCTAAAAGCATATTATAAAAAATATCCGGAGAGGATAAGAGAATACCAGAGAAGATACTGGTTAAAGAGGGTTATGTTATCAGAAGGAAGATAAAAAATAATGGCCTATAAAAATAAAGAAAAGGAAAAGGCTTATCGAAGAGAATATTATCAAAGAAATAAAGAAGACCGGAAGGCTTATTGTAGAAAATATTATAAAGAAAATAGAGAAAAAATCAGAAAAAAAAGAAGAGAAAACATGGTAGATAAAAAGATTTATGATAGAGAGTATTATCAAAACAATAAGGAGAGAATTTATAAAAGAAATAGAAAGTGGGTAGAGAATAATCCTGAAAGAGTTAGAGAACTTGAAAAAAAATGGTTTAAAGAAAATCCTGAAAAGAGCAGAGTAAGATATAGAAATTGGGTTAAAAATCATAGGAACAAAATAAACAAATATAAAAAACATAAATACAATACAGATAAAAAATATAATCTTGCTAATAAAATGAGTAATTCAATAAAGCGTTCTTTGAGTAATAATAAAGCTGGCCGATCCTGGGAATCATTGACCGGCTATACCTTGGCCGATCTGGTAAAGCGATTAAATGAAACAATGCCGGCGGGCTATATTTGGCAGGATTTTTTATCCGGAGAATTACATATAGACCATATTATCCCTATCTCGGCTTTCAACTTTACTAAGCCAGAACATATCGATTTTAAAAGGTGCTGGTATTTGGAGAATCTAAGGCTATTACCGGCTGAAGAAAATATGATTAAACACAATAAATTAGATAGACTTTTTCAACCAGCTTTAAGAATTTAAGAGAAGAACATCAACAACGATACTGGCTTAAAAAAGCCCTATCCCAGGCAGGCAGTTAGAAAAAGAATTTAAAAGAAGGTGATAAATAATTGCAAAGATATTTATGCCCTAAATGTCAGGGGGTATTTTGTGGCTGGGCTGTAAGCGATAAGTGTCCTAATTGCGGTGGTAAACTCCGGGAAGTTTATTCTAATAATAAAACTGGTAATAAGAAACTTCTGAAAGATCCGATCGCTAAGATATTAAAGATCCGGAAGAATCTAAGAAGTGGTAATTTATAAAGGAAATATCGATTTTACGCTTACGATACATCGTATCCAAAAAAACAGGGGGCTTAAAAGGCTTTATATTGGCATTTATTTTTAGCGAAATTAACGATTATGCCTTATATCTCATAGCTTTCAAGATAAAAGGCTAAAAAGGGGGTGATAGAAAGGTATAGAGTGGGTCAAAGAAACACTAACAAAGCGATATTTGAGCGGTTTTTAGGCTAATCTGAACGAGTTATTAAATAAAAGAAAGGGGATAGAACTTATGGAACTCACTAAAGAAGTTATAGAAAAAAGGAACCGAAAAAGATACTTAGACCAAATAGCTGATCATAAAAAATGGTTAAAAGAAAATTCTACTTATGCTGAATGGCTTAAAAGAGAAGCTTTGATGCATAAAATGGTTAGGGAATATGATGAAGGAGTTAACAAAATAATAGAAGAAGAAAATAAGAAGGAGGATTTGAAATGAGACTTTTTACAGAACTTAGTTTTGATGATGAGATGTATAAATTAGAGATTTTATGCACGATGTTGGAGCCTGGGGAAGTGGAAGAATTAACAAAGAGCCTGGAAGAAAAAGGGTTTACTTTGACCTCTGTTTTTGCCGATTCATTAGCTGGTGAAGTCGTAAAAGAGCATTATCGGGACATCGTAGTAGTTAGAAAAGAGCTAACAAGCGAAGGCTTTACTTGGAGCCCAAATGCCAAGAGAATAAAATTGCCGGAAGAATAAAATTAAAGAGGACAGGAGAAGATCCTTCCGGTTAAAATATCGTAACCTGTAAAACAATTTTAACTTTCGGGATCTTCCCCGGCCTCTCTATCTTAACATTTTTTATTTGTTAAGAGAAGGGAGTAAAAAAATGATATATTTTTTATGGTTAATTTTTATATTGTTTATAGGTGAAATAGTTTATGTGATATTTTTTGAAAAACCGGAGAAGCCGAAAAAGCCGGAGAAGAAACAGAAGTATTCTATAAGAAAAAAATCGGGTAGGCTTAAGTGGTGATCATAAAAATATAAGGAAGTGGTTTAAAGAATGGTGCTAATAAAGTTAAAGGCTTTAAAAGAAACCAGGTCTTTCTATAATTGGAAATTGAAAGATAAAGGCCTGACCAAAAAACAAAGGGATTCGTTTCTACTGGCCTTAAAAAATATTGAAGGAATTATCCAGGAAAAAGAGAAGGCCGGAGAAAAAGGAAAGCATAAAAGATTTATTCCCTATGATCAAAAAGCAGTATTTTAGGATAAGGAAGGGAACTATCAAAGACCGGAAGGGGGGTGAATAGTATGAATAATAAAGCTGA
>NMQN01000766.1 GCA_003575245.1 Candidatus Atribacteria bacterium 1244-E10-H5-B2
ACTGCCTCACTTTATCTTTATCAGTAATATCTAACTTTACATACTCAAACTGCTCGCCATCTTCTTGCCGAGGTTCTGTCCTATCAATTCCTATAATATAATAACCCTTATCAATAAATTTTTTACTTAATTCAGATCCTATAATGCCATTGACTCCGGTTATAACAATTCTTTTCATTTAAACCCTGCTCCAAACTTCGTTACAAATTAAATAATAACTTTTTTTACCACAAATTAAATAATTAAGATTTTAATACATCCTTAATTATACTAATATATTTTCTAGTAGCAATTTTTCTATCAAATTTTTCCTCAAAATATCTTCGGCCGTTTAACCCATCTGCTCTGCATTTTTTCCTATCTTTATAATAATCCATTATACTATCTACTAAGGCCTGATAATCCCCAATCTTTATAACTCTTCCACACTTTCCTTCTCTTATAATTTCAACAATTTCACTTTCTCCTCCCACCACAGCAATTACTGGCCTACCACTAGCCAATATTCCATAAATCTTGCTAGGAACCACCATCCCTTCAAAACCCTTTTCTAAAGTCACCAAAGAAACATCGGCTAAACCTAAACTATAAGTTAACATCTCACGAGGCTGATAAGGGAAGAATAAAACATTGTTTAACTCCTTTCCCCTAACTTTTTCTTCAATATAACTCTTCTTTATTCCCTCTCCAATAAAAACAAATATAATTTCTCTCGGTCCCCCTTTCGCCAAACTTTCAGCCGCAGCAATAACGGTATCAAATTCATGAAGATATCCTATATTACCCGAATACAAAACTACAAATTTTCCTTCTAATTCCCATTTCTTTTTAAGATAATTATTTTCCGCTTCTTTATCCTCTAAAACTTTTATCTTATCTCCGTCTGCCCAATTGTGTATAGTAATAATATGATTATTCGTGCTTGCACTTGCACCCACGCTCGTACTCTCACTCGTTTCCCTGAACAATTCCTTTCTTATCTTCCTCTCCATATATTCGCCCACAACCACTACCCTATCCACCTTCTTCACAATCGACTCAGAGAGTTTTTTCAAAAATTCAATAAATTGTCTATTCTTTAATTTTCCCAATTCTACTGCTAAATCAGGAAACAGGTCTTGAACGTTATAAATTACCTTGGATCCCTTAAATATTTTTAGCATCAATCCAGAAAAGGAGATAAAAGGAGGTGTTGATAAAACAAAAACAAGGTCCGGTCTCTCACAAAATAATACATTAAAATAAACTAAAAAATGAAAGGTCAAGTAATTTAATACTCTCCCTGCCATTCTGTATTTACTAAAAGTAGTGTTTTTTAGGCGAATTATTTCTATCCCTCTATAATTTTCTTTTCTTGGTATTCTATTGTTTTTATTAAAAATATCATTGGGATTTCCCGTAACTACTTTCACTTGAAAGCCCGCTTTTACTAAATCCTCACTTAAATCAGTTAATAATTGCCCAATAGCAGCTACTTGCGGATAAAAAGGTTCACTTATTATCAAAATTTTTTTCAACTATTGATTATCATCCTTTCTATTTTTAAGAAAAACGATTTCTTTTATACCACTCACTCGTCCTCTTCAATCCTTCTTCAAAATCCATCTTGGCCATAAAGCCAAACTCCCGTTCTGCCCTACTCGTGTCCAGTCTCCTTCGAGGCTGTCCGTCAGGTTTACTGGTATCCCACTTAATCTTTCCTTTAAATCCTACCAACTTGGCAATTAATTCAGCTAAGTTTTTGATAGATATCTCTAAATCAGTTCCCAGATTCACCGGGTCACTCTTATTGTATTTCTCAGCAGCCAGTAAAATCCCCTCCGCCGCATCTTCCACATATAAAAATCCTCTCGTTGGTTTTCCGGTCCCCCAAACTACTACCTCGTCTTCGCCCCTATCTTTTGCTTCTATGAACTTCTTTATCAAGGCTGGAATAACATGGGAGTTCTTAGGGTTAAAATTATCTCTCGGTCCATACAAATTCAAGGGAAGCAAAAAGATAGAATTGAAACCATATTGCGTCCGGTAAGCCTGAGATTGAACCAAAATCATCTTTTTGGCTAATCCATAAGGAGCATTGGTTTCCTCAGGATAGCCATTCCACAAATCCTCCTCCTTAAAAGGAACCGGGGTAAATTTAGGATAAGCACAAATAGTACCAATAGCCACAAATTTACCTACCTCAAACTGTCGGGCATATTCCATAAGCATTGCCCCCATCGCCAGATTATCATAGAAAAACTTACCAGGATTTTCTCGGTTAGCCCCAATTCCTCCTACTACTGCCGCTAAATGAATCACTATATTTGCTGGATAATCTTTATATAATCTTATAATATTTTTTTCCTTAGTCAAATCATAATTCTCGACCAAAGGAATAAATATGTCCTTACATCCTCTATCTTTTAACTTCTCTACCACATATGAGCCTAAAAATCCTGCCCCCCCGGTAACAATAACTCTCTTATTTTTCCAAAAATTCATTTTTCTCTCCTATCTTCACATTTCTGCCATTCCATTTAAAGCGGGAATCTATCCTTATTTATTTTTCTTTTCCTTTTTATCTTTCAATTATTACACGTTCACTCGATATTCGATGTTATATACTATTTTTACTCCACCGTCAGATGATTCTCCGTCCAGCCAATCCCTTTCTGTTTCAAAATCTTCTTCCCTTCCCCGGGTGAATCCAGTCCAATTAATTCCATATCACTATCCACCATTATCTTTACCAATTCTTTAAAAGTTATCCGAGGACTCCAACCCAGCCCCCTCCTCGCCTTAGAAGTATCAGCCAGCAATGATTCTACCTCCGTAGGCCTAAAATAGCGAGGGTCTATCTCCATATATTCCTCCCAATCTAATCCCGCATAATTAAAGACTTCTTCTAAAAATTCTTTAACTGAATGGGTCTCCCCTGTACCTATCACATAATCTTCTGGTCTCTCCTGCTGCAACATCAACCACATCGCCTCTACATAATCAGGAGAGACCAGAAGATTATGTGATAGGTACAGGGGAGACCCATTCAGTTAAAGAATTTTTAGAAGAAGTCTTTAATTATGCGG
>NMQN01000678.1 GCA_003575245.1 Candidatus Atribacteria bacterium 1244-E10-H5-B2
AGGGGGGCAGGGTTATTTTTAAAAGTAGGGGATAATCTAATATGAGAGAATCAAAGGTGAGTAAAAAGACGATATTTCTGGGAATAATGAGGCGGTATTTAAAAATGCATATCAAAGTTAAATGCAGGAATTGCGACTGGAAAGGCCAAGCGATTGTGGGAAAGAAGGGCTATCCTCTTGATAGCTATAAATGCCCGGTCTGTGGCCATAGCTTAAAGAGAGACAAGGGGAGCTATGATGAACATAGCGAATCTGCTGAATTAAAATAATTTAAAGAGGGCAGGGAAAGATCCTCTTGATTTAAGCTTTCCTTAGCTATAAGAAATGAGCCTAAGACTTTTGGATCCTTCCCGGCCTCTCTATCTTAACATTTTTTATTTGTTAAGAGAAGGGAGCAAAAAAATGATATATTTTTTATGGTTAATTTTTCTGTTGTTTATAGCTGGGATAATCTATCTTGTATTTATAAAAAAGCCGGATAAGCCAGAGAAGAAAAAAAAGTATTCTGTAAGAAAAAAATCGGGTAGATTTAAATGGTAATTAGATTTTAAATAAAAGAATCCTATTAAAGAGAAAAGGCGTAAGTTTTTAACCGAAAAGGGCGAAAATAAGGTATAAACATAAAGGCCTTAAATTTAACCCCCCTTAAAAGCGAAATTTGAAGGCCTAATAATTGGCAATATTAACGGAAAGCCTTATATCTTATAACTTTAGGCTATCTTTAAGATTCTTGGTAAATGAAGGGGGGGTTAATATCATACGCTAAAGGGCAAACAAACGCTATCTATACTATCAGGAACGTTTTTTGGGGGTATTCTAAGCGATTTATTAAATAAGAAAATGGGTAATATGAAAAAGCTAAAGATAGATAAAAAAAATATCGAAAAGCTATATTGGGGAAAGAATTATTCACTTGGAAAATGTGGTAATTTTTTTGGTGTAAGTGATCATACTGTAATGGATAAGATGGTAAAATTGGGGATTCCCCGACGCAATAAGAATGAAGCTAATAAAATAGATATTAAAGAAGAAAAATTAAAAAAATTATATAATGATAAAAAATTATCAATGAAGGAATGTGGGGAATATTTGGGCGTAAGTATGGTTACAATTCGCAGGAGATTAGTGGAATTTGGAATTGTCCGGAGAAAAAATTCAGAAGGAAGGATTCCCTGGAATAAAAAAGAAATAATAGATAAATGGATTCAAAAAGAACAAGCTAAACATATTATATGTCAATGTGGTTGTGGAGAAGAAATAATTATTAAAAAAGATTATTATTGGGCGGGTATACCTAAATTCAAATACGGTCATTATTCAAGAACTATTGGGATTCACAAAGTAAAAATTAAATGTAGTGGTTGCAATAATATTATTGAAAATTATCCGAGCTTAATTTATAGAAGGAATAATCGGGTCTGGTGTCCGGAATGTATGAAAAAAGGTTTATATGCCAAAAAGGGAGAAGAAAGTCCTAACTGGAAAGGTGGGAAAAGAGTATCAAGGGAACGACAAAAACAAGATATCAGGTTTATATTGAACAATCGTATGAGAGCGGATATTTCAGGTTATTTGAAAAGAAGGGGAAGTTATAAACAAGGAAGAAAATGGGAAAAATTAGTAGACTACGATTCTAAAGAACTAAAAAAAAGATTAACAAAAACAATGCCGGAAGGTTATACCTGGCAGGATTTTTTATCCGGAGAATTACATATAGACCATATTATCCCGGTATTGGTTTTTAATTTTTCAAAGACCGAGCATGCCGATTTTAAAAGGTGCTGGGCTTTGAGTAATTTAAGACTTCTACCGGCTAAAGAGAATTTAATTAAAGGTGCTAAATTAGATAGACCTTTCCAACCGGCTTTAAAAATATAAGAAGGTGGTATTATTATGACCAGGAAAAAACGAATAAAGGGCAAGAATAAAAATAAAAATCCTTTTCTGAATCCTGACGGTGGTTTTGATCTAATTGAGAAATTCCCGGTCTATGAAAGCGGAAAGAAAAGGAAAAAAATGAGGTGGTGAATTATGGCTAAAAAAAAGAAAAAATCAAGATCAAAATTTGATGGTAAGACTGTAAAATCAAGAAAAATGCAAGATAAGAATTTGCTCCCTAATAAGAGATGGCCAGAGGGAACAAAGACCGGAGAATCTTCTTTTTCTGACCAGGCTGTCCAGGAATATCAGAGAGATATAATTCAATTTGCAGAAAAAGAGATCTATCTACCGGAGAAAAAAGAGCAATTGATTAAGCTCGAGAGTTGGGAAAAGAAGGTTTTTAAAGACTGCTTTTATAAGAATAGGCCTCGATTGATCCTGATATCTTTGGCTAAAAAAAATGGCAAGTCCACTTTTTCGGCAATGGTTTTAAACTGGTTCTTAACCTGTCAGGAGCCAGGGGAAATTTATATCTGCAGTAATAGCAAAGATCAATCTAACTTTATTACTTATCGGAAGATTGTTGCTATGATCAGGAAAAATCCTAAAATCGATAATGTGTGTAAGGTCTATGGTGATTATATCGAAAACGTAACGACAGGATCGATTTTAAGATGTCTAAGCTCTTCTTACCGGTCAAGCGCAGGGCTTAATTGCCTCTTAATCTGTATCGATGAGCTGGCCTCTTTCGATACGGATTCCCTAAGATTCTTTTTTGATGAGCTTCAATTATCCCCGACGTATAGATATCCTCTTATCTTGGTAACCTCTACCGCTGGCCGGAATGAAGAAGGAATACTTTGGGACCTAATAAAGGAGTCAGAAAAAGGCAATACTCCGGACAGTTATTTTTATATTAAGCAGGGAGAAGAGGCCAATCCTTCAAGTTTTGTAACTAAAAAATATCTCAATAGCCAGGAACACAAACCGGGAATGAGGCCTAACCTATTCAAGCGGTTGCATAAAAATTTATGGGTAAGTGAAGAGGAATCCTTTATAAGTGATCAGGAGTTTCGGGCTTGTATTGATTATAAGCTGAAAAGAAGGCCGAAGGTAAAAATTCCTATATGGGTAGGCCTCGATGTGGGGTATTCTGATGACTATACCGCTGTTTGTG
>NMQN01000775.1 GCA_003575245.1 Candidatus Atribacteria bacterium 1244-E10-H5-B2
AAAACGTAAAGTCATAGCTCAAAATTTTAAATTTAAATATATTGTTTTATCTATTGGATTTTATCTTTATTATCTCGTATACTATATAGCAAAACGAAAAGATAAAGAAGCAAAAACTAAAACTTAAAATTTAGTATTGAGAGAAAAAGTTTTGAGTTTCGAATTATGGTTTTGCGTTTTTAGCTTTAAGCTTTTCGCTGTATAATGATAACTGAAAACTGAAAAATTGTATTTAAAACTAACGACTAATTTAGATTATATAATAAAAATAGTAACAAGACAAAAAGAGGAGAAAATATATGTTGGAAAATGTTTTTAAATATGCTATTTTTTTGACTGCCTGGGGATGGGCAGGGTTTGCAATTGACCGAAAAGGCTTGCGGATTTTTGTTTTGCCGGAAGAGAGAAAAGAGGATGTTCTTTTTAAAATAAAAAAAGAGTTAAAATGTAATAATCTTTTCGAAGATAACAGAGGATGGGAAAATTTAATTCAAAAGGTTAAAGAATATTATACCGGCAAGAAAGTTGATTTTACAGATTACCAGTTGAATTTAGATAATTATACGAATTTTCAGAAGAAAATTTTACAGACAGTTAAAAAAATTCCTTATGGTGAAATCAGGTACTACAAAGAGGCAGCAGAAGAAGCCGGTTATCCTCGGGCCTACCGGGCAGTGGGAAACACCATGAGAAATAATCCTTTGCCCTTAATTGTCCCCTGTCATCGGGTAATAAAAAGCAATGGAATGCTGGGAGGTTTTTCCGGAAAAGAAGGAGTTGCCTTAAAAAAGAGGATGATAGATTTAGAATCTGAAGGAAAACAAAAAGGATTAAATAGAGAAAGATTTAAAAAATAAAGAGAGGTAGTTTTATACTACCTCTCTTTTAAAAAGAAAAGTTTGTTTAAATTAAAGCCGTTTCCGCATCTTTATCGTCTTTATCGGCATAATAAGTGGCAAGCTTGGCTTGAATTTTAGATATAATATCTTCCAGAAGATAGGTAGGGGCTAAATTATATCGGACGATACTTTCATAAAAAATCAGTTTAATTAATTGGCTGTGGGTTAATCCTACTTTACTTGACATAAAAGCCAATGAACCACTTGGGGAGAGAGCTGGGGTACCATTTACATCTATGACATAGATATTGCCCAATTCATCTTCCATAAAGTCAATTCTAATAGCATCACTGGCTCTCACGGCATCAAAGGTATTGATTGCTATTTGGGCAAGTCTTTTAAATCTTTCATCATCCCGATAGATTATTTCAAATTTTTCCCTCATTTTATATTCTTTCTTTTTAGTGGAAGTATATCTGATGCCATGGTCTTTGGGGAAAGCGATAATGGGTAAAATATATTTTTTAGCTATACTGCCCAGGACTCCAACAGTATATTCTCTTCCAGGTAAATATTTTTCGATGATCAATTTTTCAGGGCCCAGTTCTTTTTTTAAACCGATAAACCTATTTTTTAGTTCTTGCAGATTGTGTACTAAAGATTTAGGAGTAATACCTATACTATCTCCTCCGCCAACTGGTTTTATCATCAGGGGGAATCCAATTTTCTCTATCTGGGAGAGCAATTTTATTTTATTAAACCGAAGATGAGTATCAAAGACAAAATAACCAGGAATCGGGATATTTTTTTCCTTGAGTTCGATATAAGTGAGATCTTTATTGCGGCAGATTTCCATGCTTTCGATGCTGGAAAGGGCACAGGGGATATGGTATTTATTAAATTGTTGGCGGACCATTGCCGCACCATGCCCGCTATAAAAGGTATGAGGGATATCTTTATATCCTTCTGCCAGGACAAAGGCCAGATCAATAGGTTGATGTTTACTGATAAATTCGTCTAATTGCTCTGGCGTAAGAAGGTCTAAAGATAAAATATTATTATTAGTTATAACTAAAGCCTTGCGGATAGCGTCTACATCTTCTATAGGAATACATTCTCTAAAGAGCCCCTTGCGTTCTCTCTGGCTTACCTGATTATAGACAAATAAAATATTTTTTATCATATATTCGGCTCCTTTCTATAATGTTTATTATATTCTATATATTTTTTTGAAGAATGGCCTATTTTTAAGACTATTCTTTATAGAGTATTTTTCTTTCGGGTATCTTATTTTAAAAATTAAAATAAGAAATAATTTTTGCAGTATTACAGGATAGATAAAAAGAGGTTTTGGGATTACTCTATAATTGTTACAGGATAAAACCTATTAATATTTTATAATAAGATAATAAAAAATACAAATATATTATTATCGTACAAGTATATAGTATTGAATATCGAGTTAAGAAAGTCAAAGAAAAGATAGGAAAAAGTAGTATTCTTTTTCCTATCTAACTATCCCACTAAAGTTTATACTAACTATTAAATACGTATCGAGTATCGAGTTAAGAAAGAGAAAGAAAATAAATTAAGTGAAAGTAGAGAAAAGATGTAAGCGTAACTTTTTTAAGTATTTTTTAAGAATAACATCTAAACTAAATCCTTCAGCCATGGTTTATATAGAGGCAGATTAATTTACTTGTTGGATTTTCCGGCTAATTTGTTAATTTTTTTAGTCTCTCCTATTACAATTAGAAAATCTCCTTTTTTTATTACGTCTTTTGCTCGGGGTGAGATATTAAAGCTATCATTTCTTTTTATGGCTAAAACGTTTATTCCGTATTTATTCCGCATGTCAAGTTCACTCAAAGTTTTATCTACAAATTCAGGCAATGCTTCAATCTCAATAATATTATAATCAGGTTCCAGTTCGATATAGTCTTTAATGTTTGGAGTGATTAATCTTCGAGCGATTCTTGCCCCCATATCTCTTTCGGGAAATACTACCTTATCCACGCCAATTTTTTCCAAGACCTTTGCATGAAGATTATTTTGGGCTTTAGCGATAATATATTTTAATCCCATTTCTTTTAACATCATAGTTACTAAGATGCTTGTCTCCAAGTCGGTTCCTATACATACAATGGCTGCATCAAAATTTTTTACTCCCAATTCTGTTAAAACTCTTTCCTCGGTAATATCAGCCTGCACTGCTT
>NMQN01000105.1 GCA_003575245.1 Candidatus Atribacteria bacterium 1244-E10-H5-B2
AACCCCCCAGAGCGCCAACGCCTTCGCCTGCCGCTTTAGTTTCGTAGCTATTAAGGTCGGTAAAATCACCTAAAATTTTAGCCCGAACGATTTTATACAAGCTAATATTCCTACTCCGTCAGCTTCATCATCACCAGTAGAAGACCATTCACCACCAGAAGAAGCCGCACCAGCCGCCCCTGTGTACTCATAGGCAGTACCATCAATCGTAAAAGTTATAGTATCTCCTGATGTACCACCGCTAAGAGTTACAGTTAAAGCCTTCACTTTCACGTTAGCCGCTACGGTTGCCACCCTTGAAGTAAGGTCAGCAGCTGAAGCACCGGTACTCGAAGACGCTTGAATGAGCTGCGTTGCCACCGTACCGCCTGCGGTTATATTGCCAATGTTCGTAACCGCCAAGCACTCCCGGTATTCAGCCATATCATAGTACGGTCCGGTTACGTTGGTACTGGCTATACTTTGCGGCTCTAAACCTATATCTATTTGTAAATCTTCGTATGATTTATTCAAAATTATTCACCTCTCTTTTTTATTGTTTATATCACCTTCTATCAAATTTCTATACAATTATGCCATAAATTTTACAGAAATGATTAGGTCTTAAAACTGCGATATCGAATCGAGTTCTTAACCTAATTTGTACTTCACATTTAGCAAAGGTATCGGTCGCGCCTGATTTAGCGATCTCTATTCCAATCGATTTTCTTATAGCATATAGAATCTGTTTATAATCTCCAACGAAAGCCTTGCTTGCCGCCGAGCTTGTACCCTGCGTATCGGTAATTCCTACCTGGTTAGTTACAAACTTTTTAAGATTCTGATAGGATTCTGGCCCTACTAGCGGATCGTTAGTCGTTCCCTGTTTCAACCGGTCAATTGTGAAGTAAGTTCTCGGGGCCATTATCACCGCGTTAGGCACGCCGTTATTATCATAAATATCTTCAACCGCATTAGAAAAATCATCATAAGTGGTTACGGTTGCGCCATTGGTACCCTTATTTATAGTTTCCACGTCAGTTAGTACGTCAAGCCCTGAAGGCTCGTTAGTACCGCTTCCGTAGAGGGCTACCCTGTCCATTTCCAGAGCGATTGCCGCCGACATTGAAGCCTCTAACATCGAGCTAGCATTTTTAGCATCTTCGAGCAATTCTATGCTCGATTTTACGAGGCAACCGCAAGTCATAGCCTTCAGGTTCAGAGGCTCAAGTTGCCAGTCTGATACTGTAATTGCCGCGTGTTCTGCTCTAAAATGTGCAGTCGGATCGGAAACTAATTTAACCAATCTCATCTCAGGAGTAGGCATAGGCATTGTAGTTGCTCCGGCCTGCATTACACAAGATTTATTCCTGGCCAAATCTACCAGTCTTGAGCTTATGGTCTCAGGAACGAGCCAACCCCCCAGAGCGCCAACGCCTTCGCCTGCCGCTTTAGTTTCGTAGCTATTAAGGTCGGTAAAATCACCTAAAATTTTAGCCCGAACGATTTTCCCAATAGAAAAATCTTCTTCACCAGTATAAAGTCTTTCCTTTGAAGATATCGCTTTGTGAATCTTGCCCTCAGCATCCTCAAAAGATAGGCTCCCTTTGTAATCATCATCTCCAGCTGAAACGCCAAGCATTTTATTCGGTTTCACCTGGTTCAGCTTCTCAAACATCGCGTCTTGATAAGGCTTTATCTCTTTTTCGACTTTTGCTTTGACTTTAGCCTCGACCGTTTCGCCAATAAGCTCTTTTATTCTATCAACATCCATATAATTCACCTACTTTTTGATTGATTTAGCGTCAAATTCGCCGACTTATCAATCTCCAAGGGTGAATTTTAACAGCCTCTGATTGCCCTTACGGATCAATTTTCGCTATATTTTTGTCAATGTTTTATTTCTGTTCTTATGGGGGGGTAGAGGGAAATAAACTAAAACCTCTACCCCCTTAACTACGGCTAAAGAGTGCCTCTAAAGCTATGCTAATAGCTTCTAGCAGTTTATAATAGCCTTCACAGAAAGATATAGTCAGGAGCAAAGATACCAGATTGGGAGCCAAAGAATATAAAACTCCCGATCTAGCGGGGGCACCCCTAACTTGACCTTGCCCCCTATATGTTTATTTTACTTTTTCGAATTCTTTTTTGAGCTTGGTTTCCCGGTACCTTAATTTTTTAACAATCTTCTCCGGCAAGACTTTTTCTAATTCTTTATTTTTTTCCTCCACTTTTTTTATGTTTACCTTAAATTTTTCTTTTTCTTTTTCTATCAAAAATTCTGTAACTATTTTTTGCATTAAAGGTATAGCTTTTTCGGTCCACTCTGAAAATTTAAGTCCTACCGCCTTATCAATCATTTTTATCATTTCATCGTCGGGCATACTCCTAATCCCTTTGCAAAGCAGAAAATCGTTTAAAGATTTTTCCCTAATAAACCACTTTCTACCCACTTTTACCGCAGGAATTTTCCCATCCCGGAGATATACTCTTGCACTATATTCGGTTATAGCTAGCACCTTCGCCAGGTCCGAAACATTGTAAAACCGGATCCCCTTCATTACTTTTTTTGGTACTATTTTCTCAGCCATCACTTAACCCCCCTCTCTCTTTAAACATACCTTAACATACTATATCGACATATGTCAAATTATCCCTGCTCCCCGGGAAAATAAACAAAAACCAGAGAGCAGGGCCCGACAACCCGGGTAATCTGGAAAAAAAACCGGACCGCCGGGATTTTCACGCGATACTCGATACGCAATACGCGATTAGTCGTTAGTGAATAGTGAATAGTCGTTAGAATACCCCTAAAACGCTCAAATTTGCGTTTTAAGGGGGGTTAAATAGATTTTAGGTACAATCGTAAGCGTATATTGGCCTCTTCGCTTAAAAACTTAAATCTTTTAAATTCCGAATCCATTAATAACTTCTTTATTTTCGTCGTCATCGATGCCAATGTACCGGAAAGTTACTCCAATATTCCGGTGATTCAGTAAGCTAGAGATTCTTTCGATACTGATTCCCTGCATTCTCAAGTGGTAGCCAAAGGTTTTTCGTAAGGTATGGCCCCCAACTTTATGCCGGATTCCGACGGTCCGGCACCACTCATTAATTAATTGGTAAGCTCTGACCCTGGTAATAGGTTTATTCTTTTTTGACTTCTCATTAGTGAATAGGTATTGGTCCAGGTTAAATATTCCGGTCTTTTTTAAGTAATGATTTAAGGCCTCTTTAATCTGACTGTTAAAATGCACCTTCCGGGTCTTTCCGGTCTTTTGCTCTTTGATAGTCAAATAGTCTCTTAGATTGCCCTGGCCATTTTTAACATCTGCAAGTTTCAGAGATAAGAGATCCCCTATCCTTAGGCCGGAGTTAATACCAAAAACGAATAATAAAAAATCTCTCGGGCTCTCCTGTCGGTATAGATTCCCCCTAATCTGTATAATTTGATTGGCTGATCTGATTGGCTCTACAATATTCATAACTTTTTTACCCCCTATATATATTTAATCTAACTGACTAAATTATAACATAGGTATAATAAAAAAGCAACTACCATTATATAATTAATTCAAATATTCTGAAAGCCTTATTCTATATAGGTTTTTATATTATACACATTATGTATTGTGTTAAATGAATAACCCCTTTTAGATCCATCGATCCCCTCGAGTACTCGAGAATTTTAAAGAGGCTTTTTCGTAGACTAATTTAGCTTAGACTAAACACTTTACTTTACATATAGACATTCTTCTATTTCGTTCATCCACGGATTGACGAAATTGCAAATATTTAGCTCTCTCCCTTAAAGGCTAGCATCTTTTGAAGGCATTCTCGCGTATCTTTTAGAATGGAGGCTTTTTGTTCCGGGGGAAGTGGGTCCATTATAGCTTTATAGATAGATTTTTTATCTATAAGATTCAATCCACTCCACCAATCATTAATATACTTTTCGCTTTTTAATTCCTTTTTAGAAACATCTTTAGAATCCCTTCTATTTACACACCCCTCAAACATAAATTGTTTACTCTCGAGATCGGCAATCTCCCACCAACATTCAAGCCTCAATCTCTTAATACTTCTTTTTTGCCAGGGTCCGCCAGGTACGAGATTTTTCCTTTGATTTTCTTTCGCCTGTGGAGTCCGGCCGTGATACGATTTTGCTCCTCTATATTTAGCCATGATTTTAGATCTCCCTTCTTTTAAAGTTTTCTTTCCCTTCTCTCCTGATTCATACTTTTAACCTTAGCACCAATAATTATATAAAAATCCCTCTCGTCTACCTTATCTTCTTTGACAGCGTTAATTATTACCTGGTAAAAATTATCGAATCTACCTAAAAAATTTAATCGTTCCGGTAGCATTTTAAATCACCTCTTTTAAATATATCACTTAAACTAAACAAAAAACATATGTTCACCCCTGACCCTCTTTTTATTTTTCTATATTTCTGATCCTTCTTTTCTCATTAGTGGGGCTTTCTTTTTTAACCCCTAATTAAACACCAGGGGAAAGACCTTTAAGAGATACCTATTCCCTTAACTACCTATTAGAGTAAAGGGGTGACATTTTGTCACCTACCCCAGGTGACATTTTGTCACCGTACTTTTTTTAGAAAATATTGAGGGAGTAAAGGGGTGACCTTTTGTCACCCTTTTACTCCCTCTTTTTTTTAAGTCATAAAAAAGGATTAGGCCCGGCAATACCTTCTTTGGTAATTTTTCCTTCTTCTAATAATTTTTCTCTTGCTGTGTCCCACCTCAAAACTACAATAGTTCTGTCTTTCTTTCTTCTATCCCACCGGTTAGGCTTAAAATATCTTTTAATTAAGTGCCAATATTCCAATTCATTCAGGAAGGATTTTTTTTTCTTTCCAATCCAATCTTCTGATATTCCGGAGAGTTTGCTTAATTTCGGATTCCTGACATAAGTGGTTTGTCTTTTATTAGTGCAATATAAAATTATATCGTATAATTTTACCGCACGAGGCCTTAATTGAGAGGTTATATTTGCGTGAAAAAACCCAAATTTGATTCGTTTATGCTGTTCCCATAATTCCGGATATTCCGTAGAATCTAATCTTGAATTTTTGTCTAAAAAATGCTCTTGGTCCCAATATTCTTTTTTCTTCATAAAATTACGCCCTTTCTATAAACCTGGCCAGCAAGTCAGAGTGAAAGGGCGTCCAACTCCCCAACCACCGGCCAGGTTACAACAGGGAGCGACCAGATCCTTATCTACCCCCTGCCCACGTAATAATTATACCATAAAAGGCAGGGAGCTTACGAAACTCCCTGCCCTCGCGAAATTAAATTGTTAACGAGGGGGAGAAATACGCCTCAGGCAACCCTCGTTAACTGGCTCGAAACTGCCTGAGGCTCAATATTATTCTTCTGACTCTAAAAAACAATACTCAGAAGATTCAACTGCCGGATTACCGGCTAAATCTGTAATAGGAGTGGGAGGATCATTAGGAATATTAGGATCAATAAAATCCTCGTAAGCGACCCGGAGTATATTTCCAACAGAAGCTAAGACAGTAGCACCTTTTAGTTCTACCACTTTAGGGGATATTAGCTTAGCAGATGAAAATTCTTCAAGGAGTTTGCCTGGTAATATATCCGCATTCTTCGCAATCCAATCCTTTGGATTTTCTGCAGTAGCTTTGTCTAGCTCTTCGCTAAAGGTAGCTGTTACGGTAAGGTTAAGCGGAGCAGGGAGAATCCCAACCGCAGTTACTTTTACCATTTCCGGAGCAACTGTATCTAAAGTAAATTTATATTCAGTAGAAGGATCACTTTCAGCAAAACCGAGTTCTTTAGCAGTAGCATAAATAGTCTTTGTTCCGTCTGCACCTAAGTTATCTTCAGATACAAAAACTATAAAATATTCGGATAGTCCATAAGCAGTACTTGTACCCACTATTACCCCACCAACATATATATTTACTTCGGAATATTTTGGAGCAAATCCTGTAACAAGTATACCATCAGTTACTTCTTCTTCGTTAATGTATTGAGTAGCCGAAGAGTAAAGGCTAATAATCCCTGTATCTTCTAAGTCATAACTTACATTAGTTATTTTTTCAATAACTGGAGTAACTGTCAGAGGTAATACTGGATCTGGCTCTGGCTCTGGATCTGGCTCTGGAGTTACACCGAGACAACCGACAAAGAGGAAAGAAGCCATAGCAACCACCATTAACATAATTAAAAGTTTCTTCATTTTTTTTTCTCCTTAAAATTTTAATTTTTGAGTAGTCCTTAATCTCCCTGCTTATGATCAGTAAAAATTTCATAAACAACTCTCCATATCTCGACCTGATACGAGTTAAGGCTAGCCAATTGACTAATCAATTGACTAGTAAATAATACGATAAAATCCGGGAGAAGTTTCAATCCGGTTTACAAAGAGGGGCCCGTTTAGGTCCTATGGCCAAGAGGCAAAGTCCCCGGGGTTTAATCGGGTTTACCGAAACTCTTAGCCAACCTTGCGGGCCCTCCTAATTATTTATTTCGGTACTCGTCTTTCGTTCTCGACCCTCTTCTCTTTTATCCGTCTATCCTTCTGAAAAGTTACATAAGGAACGCTAATAATTTCTCCGGCTAATAGCCTTTTTTTGATTTTCTCAAGTCCGGAGAAATATAATTTTAGCCTTTTCCTGCAGGATTCAAAACTAACAGCAGAAGATTTATTAATTTTCCCGGCACTTTCTTTAAAAATTTTTATTACTATCATAAAATAAAATCCCCCCCAATTATTTTTCTTTTATAAGTTCTAATTTTCCACCACACTTTTGACAAGTTCCTTTTACTCCCCAACCATACCAAACCGCACCGCAATTTTGACATCTGTATTCTGGCATTTTTTCAATCTCCTTTCATTATTTTAAATTAATCTATTCGATAAGTTTTCCTAAAATTTTCTGTAATTGTGATTTGTGTACCCTGATCCCTAGCTGACAAAATCCGTCGGTACTGATTTCTAGATCTATCTTTGTTTTCGTAGGAATAACAAACCCCGGCAATATCTTCTCCGGTTTTCCGACTGAAACTTTAGAGAGTCCTGGCTGTTTCAGTACCCGGTTAAAGGCCTTTTTGATTAGCTCGAAAACATTATCTAGGAGGATTGCTTTTTTTATCAAATCCTGCTCTCGGATAGTAACTTCAATCCAAGTTTGCCTACTGATCGGCTCATAGTCCCGAACCCAACTTGCCGGCTCCACTAGCTCTGAATAGCGTAATTTTAGATAGATCTTTAAAGCCTCTGAAGTACTCTTCATTTTGCAAAACATCAGATTAGAGTAACTGTACCGGGTATAGGTTTCCAAATAATTAACTTTTACCCCCTGTTTAATTTCGGTAAGCAAAAAATTATTTATCTCTTTAAATAGATCCTTTTCCCACTCCGGTCTATTCCTCAAAAAAGTTTCTTCATTAAAGGTTTTCATTATATTAAATCCCCTTTCGATTTTTTCTTTTCTCTCTTCTAAAAATTGCGACTTAAAATCATAATCAACGACTTCTTTTTCCACAGAAATACCCCCTTTAAATATCCCCTATCCCCCAGACGAAATTTACTAAAAGACCGGGGGACAGGGGACCGGCAGTCCGGGGAATTGGAAACCGGACCACCGAATCAATTCACTTATTCCCTTTTTTCTTTTCTTTTTTAATGCTATATGCAATTATCCCAAAAACTATTAAAACCATAACGATAAAATACCATTCCATTATTAACCCTCCTTTTTAAATATCCCTGCTCCCTGAAAAAGCACCGACTCTAAAACAGAGAGCAGGGGATCGATGATCCGGAGAACCCTAGCCAGAAAAACCGAATCACCGAGTTATTTTAAAGCCTTTTCTTTGCAATATCTTCTTTTAATTCTTTGCCCGACTGGTAAGATATTAGTCCCATCGCTAGAAAAACAACTATCGGAATCGAAATCAAACACCACCACATAATTTTAACCTCCTTTCATTTATTATTTAGTATTATTGTTTCTTTTTATTTTCGGCTTTTTAAATACTCCGATATTTTTAGATTTGAATTTGAAGAAGTCCTTAGTCGGTGTTATAGTTCCCGAAGGCTCGATTGTTTTCTTTTTCTTTTTCATTTTTTACCCCCTTTCTTAGAGATTCCCTGCTCCCCGGGGAAATGATTACAAAAGCCGAAGAGCAGGGCCCGGCAGTCCGGTTCTGTCCTTAGTCCGGCCGGACCGCCGAATTATTCGAAATATTTGATTTTTTTCTTTAATTCCTCTATAATAAAAAAGATCGATTAGGAATTTCCAAATCGGTAATATCGCAATAAAAATGGCTCATTTCTTCGCGGAGGCGGGTCATTTTTATTTTATCATATCGCTGCAGGATATTGTCCTCCAACTTTCTCGTCGATTGCTCCCTTCTTCTTTCCTCTGATCAGTACAGCTGAGCAAATCCCGGTGTTACTTGTGGTCGTTACCTTCGTTGCAATAAACGGCAAACCGGTTGTTAATTCCTCCCCGCCAAACCAAACATAACTATTCGCTTTTGTCGTTGCGAAAGTGGTAAAACTGCCAGTCTCGGCAATACTATCTAAATAATAGCCATCTTTTGCTTCTATGGTTAAAACTCCTGCACTTTCACTTGCAAAAGCTTTTTCAGTATCAAAGCCAACAGTAGCGTCGTTTATACAAGCTAATATTCCTACTCCGTCAGCTTCATCATCACCAGTAGAAGACCATTCACCACCAGAAGAAGCCGCACCAGCCGCCCCTGA
>NMQN01000381.1 GCA_003575245.1 Candidatus Atribacteria bacterium 1244-E10-H5-B2
GATTATGTCGTTGCCGGTGAGGATCCGGGCTCTAAATACCAAAAAGCCCAAAAATTAAGCGTACCTATAATTAGTGAAGAGGAATTTAAAAAAATAGCAGGTATAGCGTAGAGCGTACAGCGTTTAGCGTAGAGGATAAATCAATAAGCTAAAAACGCAAAGCGAAAAGATAAAAACCATAACTAAAAATTCAAAGCCTCTTTTTACCCTTGAGAGTTTATATAATTAAACTTAATATTTTTACTACTTACTTATTTTTATTTTAAATATATTATATTTGATTGTTATTTGTTCTTTAGCGTCTAGTAATAAGCTAGGCTATTATATAATTTTATTAATAAATTTAAGAGAATAATTAAAAAACAGTTCTTTAATTTTAAGTTTTGAGCTATGGTTTTACGCTTTACGCTTTTAGCTTTCCGCTATAAATACCATACGCTCTACGCTATATTACGAAATACGAATAAAACATGGAGGAAATATTATGACTGAAAAAATAATTACTAAAAAAGAAGTAGAATATGTGGCTAAATTAGCTAAATTAGAATTTAACGAGGAAGAAAAAGAAGAATTTACTTCTCAGCTAAATTCAATTTTAGATTATTTCAAAAAGTTAAATGAACTTAATACTGAAAAGGTTGAGCCTACTGCCTATGTTATTTCCATGCCTAATCTGCTGAATGAAGATGAGGTTAAACCTTCTTTGCCTCAAAAAGAAGTCCTTTCCACTAGTAAATATGTTAAAAAAGGCTATTTCAAAGTTCCTAAAATAATGTAATCTAAGGAGGAGAGATAATTGACCTTAAACCAATTAACTGCTCACGAAGTCATCAACTTAATTAGAAAAAAGAAAATTACTGCTTATGAAGTTATGCAGAATATTTTTAATCAGATAGATAAAGTAGATAACTTGATTAGGGCTTTTTTGGTTCTTAATAAAGAAGAAGCATTAAAGCAAGCCAAAGAAATAGACATAAAAGTAAAAAATGGAAAAGAACTCCCTCTTTTAGCCGGAGTAGCGGTTGCTGTAAAGGATATAATAGCTACCCGTGGAATGGAGACTACCTGCGGTTCTAAAATACTAAAGGGTTTTATTCCACCCTATAATGCTACGGTAATTAGTAGATTAAAAGAAGCAGGGGCTATAATAATAGGAAAAACTAATATGGATGAGTTTGCCATGGGTTCATCTACTGAAAATTCTGCCTTTGGCCCTACTCATAATCCCTGGGATTTAGAAAGAGTGCCCGGTGGTTCCAGTGGTGGTTCAACTGCTGCCGTAGCAGCAGATGAGACCTTTGTTGCTTTAGGCACAGATACGGGAGGTTCTGTACGTCAGCCTGCATCTCTCTGCGGAATGGTGGGATTAAAACCGACTTATGGAAGGGTCTCCAGATACGGTTTGGTTGCCTATGCTTCGTCTTTAGATCAGATAGGGTCTATAACCAAAGATGTGACCGACTGTGCTCTGATAATGAAAGTTATAAGCGGACATGATAATATGGATTCCACTTCCCTAAATTTGGAAGTTCCTGATTATTTAAAATCTTGCCAGGCAGGAATAAAGGATTTAAAAATAGGTGTTCCTAAGGAATATTTTATCGAAGGAATAGACCCGGAAGTTAAGGATGCACTGTACAAAGCTTTGAAAATATTCGAAAAATTAGGAGCAAATATTGAAGAAGCATCATTACCCCATACGGAATATTCTCTGCCCACTTATTACTTGATTGCTACCGCAGAAGCAAGTTCAAACTTAGCGAGATATGATGGCGTGCAATATGGTTATAGAGCAGAAGACTATGAAGATCTGTCCTCTATGTATCAGAGGAACAGAAGTGAAGGTTTTGGAAGTGAAGTAAAAAGAAGAATTATGCTGGGTACATATGCCTTGAGCTCAGGTTATTATGATGCTTATTATTTGAAAGCCCAGAAAGTTCGTACTTTAATAAAAGAAGATTTTGATAAAGTATTTAGTAAATACGATATCCTTGTTACCCCTACTTCTCCGACCCCTGCTTTTAAGCTGAAGGAGAAGGTATTAGATCCTTTAACTATGTATCTCTCTGATATTTATACTGTCCCAATTAATTTAGCCGGTATACCTGCAATTTCTCTTAATTGCGGATATAGCAAAAGTAATTTGCCGATAGGTTTACAAATTATAGGTAAGCATTTTAGTGAAGAGACCATATTACGAGCAGCATTTAACTTTGAACAAAATAATGATGTAGAAAAGAAGAAGCCATCGATAAAACCAGCAAAAGATAAGGGAGCAGCAGAATGAAAGAAGAAATAGTAATCGGTTTAGAAATTCATATCCAATTAATGACTAAAGCAAAAATGTTTTGTCATTGCAGCACTGATTATATCGGTAAAGAGCCTAATACCAATACCTGTCCGGTGTGTTTAGGTTTACCCGGTTCACTTCCCGTACTTAATAAAAAAGTATTAGAATTTGCCATAAGAACTGCGGTGGCTTTGAATTGTGAAATAAATCAGATAAGCAGATTTCACCGAAAAAATTATTTTTATCCCGACTTGCCTAAAGCTTATCAGATTTCTCAATTTGATATTCCTTTGGGAGTAAATGGATATATGGAGATTTCTCTTCCAAAAAGCAAAGAAAAGCACAGGGTTGGGATTACTCGGGTTCACATAGAGGAAGATGCCGGTAAACTGGTTCATGAGGGAAATATTGCTTCCTCATCTTACTCTCTGGTAGATTATAACCGTTGCGGAATTCCCCTGGCAGAAATTGTAACCGAGCCTGATTTTTGTTTTCCCGAAGAAGTTCGGATATTCTTGGTAAAATTAAGAAGTATAGTCCAGCATTTGGGAGTGTGTGACGGCAATATGGAAGAAGGTTCGATGCGTTGCGATGCCAATGTTTCACTTAGAGATGCGAAAACCGGTGCTTTGGGTACCAAAGTAGAAATAAAGAATATGAATTCTTTTAAAGCAGTCAAGAAAGCCTTACAATTTGAGGTGGACCGCCAAAAGAGACTCCTGGCTGAAGGAGAAAAAATAGTTCAGGAAACCAGGCACTGGGATGAATCAAAGAACGTTACTATCTCAATGCGAAGCAAAGAAGAGGCCCATGATTACCGTTATTTCCCTGAGCCGGATCTTTTACCTATTAAGGTAGATGTAAAAATGATTGATAAGATCAGGAAAAGCCTTCCTGAATTACCTGAAGCAAGAAGAGAGCGGTTTATTGAAAATTATCAGATTCCCAAATATGATGCAGAGATATTAACCTCGAGCAAAGCATTGGGTGATTATTACGAAAAGGCTGCTTCCTTATATCCTAATAGTAAAATTTTAAGTAATTGGATTATGGGAGAATTAATGCGTTATTTAAATGAGGAGAAGATAGAGATAGATGAATCTCCTATTTCTCCTGAAAAATTAGTAGAGATGTTAAAGTTAATAGATGAGGGAGTAATTAGTGGCAAGATGGCTAAAGATGTATTTGAAAAGATGTTTAAGACTGGAAGAGACGCCTCTCAAATTGTGAAAGAAAGTGGAATTACTCAGATTACCGATGAAAATGAATTATTTGAAGTAATAGATAATGTGATTAAGGAAAACCCCAAATCGATAGATGATTTTAACCAGGGGAAGGAAAAGGCTTTAAATTTCTTAGTAGGGCAAGTAATGCGCTATACTAAAGGTAGAGCTAAACCAGATTTTGTTTTTGAAGCTATAAAACAGAGGATAAATGAATAAAGCAATAATATGAAATTACCTAAAATGCTGAATTATTATAGCAAGTTACCTAATAGCATCTATATATTATTCTTCGCCCGAATGGTAAACTCTATGGGGGCTTTTGTCTATCCTTTTTTAACTATTTATTTAACTAAAACACTATCCCTGGATGAAGGGGAAGCTGGTTTTATAGTGATGCTTGCCATTACAGCTCATCTCCCCGGCTTAATAGTGGGAGGAAGATTAGCTGATTGGTTAGGAAGAAAAAAAATCTTTCTTTTCTTTCAGGGTATGGCAGCAATTTGCTTTATACCTTGCGCATTTTTAAATAATTCACTTTTAATTCCCCGGTTGTTGATTTTGTCTGCGTTTTTTCTGGGAGCTGCTCAACCCGCCAGCACTGCCATGACAGCAGATTTGACTAATCCGAACAACCGAAAGGCCGCCTTCTCTCTTTTGTATTTAGGTAATAATATCGGTTTTGCTGTAGGACCACTAATTGCGGGCTTTCTCTATAATAATTATTTAATGTGGATATTTTTAGGAGATGCTGCCACTACATTTGCTTCCTTAGTTTTGGTCTATCTATTTATTAAAGAGACTCTTCCCTCAAAAGAAAAGATAGAAGAGAGTTTTAAGCTGGAAAATAATTATGAAAGAGCCGAAAAGGGTAATTTATGGCAGGTTTTATGGAAAAGACCCAGGCTTTTATTGTTTACCCTGATATCCTTAATTTATAGTTTTGTTTATGCCCAAACAACTTTTAGTATTCCCATTCAAGTTATTGAGCTATTTGGAGACAAGGGTCCTAAGATGTTTGGTGTAATTATGACCACTAATGCTCTTGTAGTATCTTGTCTGACCATAATTATAATAAGCCTTACCCATAAAATAAAACCAGTGCTTAATGTAGCTTTAGCCGGAGCATTATACGCTATAGGATTTGGTATGATATTTTTTATAAACGGTCTACCCTGGTTATTGTTTTCTACGATAATTTGGAGTATAGGAGAAATATTAGTAACTACCAATACTAATGTTTATATTGCAAGTCATACCCCGATGTCTCATCGCGGGAGATTTAATGCAGTTATACCGGTTATAATGGGAGCAGGATTCGCCCTGGGGCCGTTAATTAGCGGAGATTATATAAGAAAATATGGAATTAATAATATTTGGCCTGTAATAGGTTTTTTAAGCGTAGCAGCGGCAGTATTAATGTATTTTCTATATTTCAGTGAAAAGAAGAGGAAAAAGTTTTAATTTATTAACTTTAGAAGCTTTTTCATAACAATTTTTATTGAACTTTTTATTTTAATTATTTTATTACCTCTTTTTAAAGAGATTAAAGAATCTATCCTGATAATATTCGAATAATCCCCAGATATCCAATTCTTCTTTTAATTTAACCGGCTCCAATTCTCCTTTTTCTGCTAATTTAAATAATTTTATTATTTCTTCTCGGGCAGCTACCGGAACACCGAATTTATCTTTAGCGATAATAGCTTGACCAATCTGGTTTATGCCTATGAATCCTCTGCTCTTAAAATCAGGTATCTGGGCTGAATAAATACTTCTAACCATCATATCTAAAATAAACTTAGAAAGAGATACATCCCAGAGATCGGCTACGCCTTTAATAACAGCACAAAGGGAATCCCCCTTTTTATCTATTTCATTATTAATATTTTCTGCCACGGTTAACAAAGGACCAGAAACAAAATTCATTTCGTCAAGTTCTTTGTTAACTTTAAATTTATAAAGAATTCCTGCTAAATCAGGATATTGGCTGGCTAGTGTTTCAAATGCTTTTTTAGCTTCATTGCTAAACCCCTCTATCCTAAACATATAAGAAGGAGTAAGTAATTTGGGTTGATACCAGCTAACCTTTCCCTCTCTAACTACGGTTTCTAAATTATCTTTGGTAAATTCAGAATATACTGGTTCAGTTAGTACGTAATAATGAATTACCGAAGAACCAAAGGTGGATATGAGTTGTTCAGGTCTTCTTAATATTTCAGTATGTTCAAAGGCGTACCTTATTCTTTCGTTCATAGTATGTTATCTCATTAACTCCCTTTTTATAATTATTAAATTCGTAATAGACTATGTGACAAAAAATATTTTTTAATATATAATAGTGCCATCATTATTTTACTACAAAAAGGGTATCTATGTCACCTTTATAATAATAAGAGAAATTAAATTTCAAAATAAATATATTTAATTTAAAAAGAGAGTGGGGGATTAGTATCAGAAAAATTATTATTGGAGTTATGGGTGGAGGAGAAATAGTTAATGCCGGTGACTATGAAGTTGCTCGCCGCTTAGGTGGTCTAATTGCTAAGGAAGGGTGGATTTTATTAAACGGAGGGAGAGCTTCCGGGATTATGGAAGCCTCAGCTCGAGGGGCGAAAGAAAATGGCGGGTTAACTATTGGTATTTTGCCAGGCAATGACCCTGCATGGGCTTCTGAATATACCGACATTCCCATATTGACCGGGATAGGTCTTGCCCGGAATTACATTAATGTTTTAACCAGTAAAGTAATAGTTGCCCTTCCCGGGAGAACGGGAACTATTTCAGAGATTTCTTTAGCTTTAAATATTGGGAAAAAAGTGATTTCTTTAAATTTTGATTTGGGTCCTTTGTTTAAAAATTATGAAGAAGAGAAACAATTAATCTACGCCAAACAGCCAGAAAAAGTGATAGATTTAATTAAAAGAATATTAAAAAGTGATTTTGATAAGGAAGTTGGGAAATATGTCTAAGATATTAATGAAAGTAGATGGAGCTTGTTATCCCAATCCAGGAAATATGGCAATTGGGATAGTAATTTATAAAGACGGAGAATTATTTAAAAAAATAAGTGCAGCCATTGGCTATGGAACTAATAATATTGCTGAATATAAAGCCTTAATTAGGGGATTAGAGGAGGCAAAAAAAATAAATCCGGAGAGAATAGATGTATATTGTGACAGCCAATTAGTAGTTAAACAATTAAATAAAAAATATAAAGTTAAGAATAAAGGAATAATTCCATTATTTAGTCGGGTTGAAGAAATTATTCGGACTATTCCAGGCAAAATATATTTTATCTGGGATAGAAGAGATAGTAACTTTGTGGCTGATGGTTTAGCTAAAAGAGCTTTGACTGAAGAAGAAATAAGCAAGAGGGAGAAGGCTGCAAAAGATTTAAAGGTAGAACAAAAAGCCGATTGTTTTTTGGTAAGTAGTTCAAAGCCAGGAAAATATTATAAGGTTGATATAAATATCCCTCAGTGCGAATGTATGGATTTTGTTCGAAGAGCTGGAAAATTAAAACTCGAATGTAAGCATATAATGGCAGTCCGAAACTTTTTGCAAAAAGCGGAAAGAAAAATAGAGGCCAAAAATAGGCCAAAGATGAAAATTTTAATATTAAGCAAGATGGTAAAGGCTCAAGTATGGGAGAAGGCTTTTAATGAATCAAATAAAAAAGCAAAACTTAATTTAGAGTTTATTATCCCCGAAAAGGATGAAAGAGAAACTATTGAAAAATATCTCAAGGAAGTTGAAGTAGCAATAGGAGGAACTTTTAGTAAAGGAGACCTTGAACAGGCCAAGAAATTAAAATTAATTCAAATTCCTTTTGCGGGAGTAGATAAATTAAATTTTGATTTATATAAAAATTGTCAAGGAATTTATATCTGCAACATACATTCCAACAGAGCTGCAGTTACCGAACAGACCTTTGCCCTTATTTTGGCTTTAGCTAAAAATATTGTCACTAATGATAGAGATTTAAGGTTGGGTAGATGGCATGGGCTTTCTACTAAGGAACCTACCGTTCAACTTCAGGGGAAAAGTTTAGGAGTAGTAGGTTTAGGTTCAATTGGATGGAAGATTGCTAAAATTGGGCATTCCTTAGGCATGAAAGTATTTGCTTTAAAAAGGAAGATAGAAGAGAAGGATATAGAAAAGAAAAATATTCTGGAATTTTTGGGAGAGAAGAAAGATTTAGAAAAAGTGATTAAAGAATCGGATTTTATTGTTGTAGCTGTTCCTCTTACCAGAGAAACTAAGGGATTAATTGGAAAAAAAGAGTTAAAGTTAATGAAGGGAAAATATCTTATAAATATTTCCCGAGGTGTAGTAATAGATGAGGAAGCTTTATTTAAATCTTTAAAAGAAGGTAACCTCGCTGGAGCAGCAATAGATACCTGGTATCAATATCCTACATCAGAACAAAGAGAAGCACTGCCAAGTAAATATGATTTTCATAAATTAGACAATGTGGTAATGAGTCCTCATACAGCAGGATATACCGATAAAGCTTTAGAGGAAAATATTAAGTCCGTCTTTGATAATATAATGAAGATTTATTATGGCGAAGAACCAGAAAATCAAATAAATCCTGAATTAGAATATTGATATAATTAGAGTGGAGTGTATAGCTTATAGTATAATAAATATTTAGTATTATATAGTATAATATTAAAGAAGATAAAAAAGAAAAAGAAATAGGAAGGCTCAATTTATTGAGCCTTCCTATTTTGTATGCACTATCCGTTATATTCTCTTTATAATATTCTGACTCCTGACTTCTGTTTCCTTAACCAATTAACCAGGTAACCAACTAACCATATTATACACTCTACGCTAAACGCTATACGCTAGTTTGCACGAGATACGTATTTATTCTGTCTTCTGCATCCTGTCTGTTTCTTTACTAACTATTTACTATTCACTAATGACTATTCACTATTTTAGGGTTTGCTTAGGTATTTCAAAAATTCAGAATCAGTAGAAAGTAAAACAGTAGTTTTATCTTTAAAAGTTAATCTATAAGCTTCTAAAGTTCTGTAAAATTTATAAAATTCAGGATCTTGATTGAAACTCTCAGCATAGATTCTAATAGACTCTGCTTCTCCCTCACCTTTTAAAGTTTGAGCAGTCTTATAAGCTTCGGCTAAGATAACTGTTTTCTCTCTTTCGGTTTCTGCAATGATTTTAGCTGATTCTTCCTGTCCG
>NMQN01000867.1 GCA_003575245.1 Candidatus Atribacteria bacterium 1244-E10-H5-B2
ACTGGATATATAGTATTGCTCATAATGCTACTATTAGTGCTTTTAGAACGAAAAAGGTGCGTCCCCAAACAGTTTCCTGGGAAGATAAAGATTTAAATAACATATTGGAATCTACTTTAGACGTAGAAAATACAAGCCTTCAAAAATTAACTTATAAACAGATTTTAAAAATAATTAATCGACTACCTTTAAAATACAAAGATGTATTAATTTTAAAGTTTATGGAAGGAAAAGATTATCGGGAGATAAGCGATATTTTGCATAAACCGATGGGTACTATAGCTACTCTGATTAACCGAGCTAAAAAATCTCTTAAACAGGAATTAAAAAAGGAGGACATTAAACTCTAAAAATTATGAAAAATATAAGCAATGAAGTTCTTAAAAAAATAAAAGATAATAATATTAAACCAAAACCCCGCTGGTACTTTATAACTAAAAATTATTTTATCTGGTCGATATTTGGAATTTCGATAATCTTAGGTAGTTTCGCCTTTAGTATGGTTCTGTTTATCATCAAACAACTTGATTGGGATATCTATCACTATATAGGAGACAGCTTTTTAAAAACTATTTTTATAAGCTTGCCTTACCTCTGGTTAATATTTCTAATCCTATTTACTGGAGTGGCTTACTATAATTTTATTCACACCAAAAGAGGTTATCGATTCAAATTTATATCAATCCTCTTAATTAGTTTGATAATTAGTATTATTTTAGGAACCGGCCTTTATTTTAATGGCTTTAGTGAGAGATTAGAAAATGTCTTTTCAGAAAAAATTCCCTATTACAATAGATTAGTTTATTCCTGTGAAAAACAATGGATGCAGCCTAAAAGAGGGCTTTTAGCGGGAACAATTATAGAAACAGAACTTCCTGAAAATAATTTTAAGCTCATGGATTTAGACAATAACCGCTGGAAAATCGAGGTTAGTAAAGTTATCTGGAAAGGGAAAATAACCCCTATAATTGGTTTAAAAATAAAACTTATTGGTAAATTAATAGATGCTAATAATTTTAAGGCAATGGAAATCAGGCCCTGGCAAAAAGGTCAGAGAAAATTTATAATGGGGGGAAATCGGTAATATTTTATTTTCCTGATTATTCCCATTCTAAATTTATAGATTGTTGATTCTCTATTCCTATGTTTAAATCTAATTTTCTACCGCTTTTTAAATCACTAAGTAATTTGTTCTTTGTTTCGTGAAATTGAGCACTATACTGGGGATCAACTGAAAAAGCAGCAGGAAGTTTAAGTTTTAAGAAATCTGCCTTTTTTCCATTTTTGCTAATTGAAAAATCTAAATGTGGACCTGTAGACAAGCCAGTAGATCCTACATAACCTATTATCTCTCCTTGTTTTACTTTCTGATCTTTTATTAAACCTTTGGCAAAACGGGAAAGATGGCCATAATCGCTTACATAATTATTGGGGTGGCGAATTTTGATGTAATTCCCGTAACCATTTTCCCAACCAACATAAATTACCGTGCCATCTCCGATAGTGGAAACCGGGGTCCCGGTGGGAGCAGCATAATCGATAGCCAGATGAGGGCGCCAAATTCTCAAGATTGGATGTAAACGGTTTTTAGAAAAATAAGAACTGATGTATTTATAGTTTAAGGGGGCTCGTAAGAAAGCCTTCCTTAACGATTTTCCTTCTTCAGTATAATAATCTATATACCCAGCAGGGTCTTCAAACAGAATGGCGGTATATTCACTCAGAAGTTCACCCTCATATTGAGCAGCAAGTATCTTCCCCCAACGATAGAAATCCCCTCTATACTGTTTTTCTACCAATATTTTAAAAGTATCTCCCTCCCTGCATTCAGTAAGAAAATCGATCTGCCAGGCAAATATCTCGGCTAATTGTAGGGCTAACTGGGGCGAATCTGCACATTCTAACATAGATTCATAAAGAGAATATTCAATCTTCCCTTCAAGCCGAACAACTTCTGTGCGGACTTCTTCTTTAGTTACCTTTAAATCTTCTAAATCAGATGTAGGAACATCTATGCAGTAAATATCAATAGGATTGGGCTTATAAATAAATTCCGTTACCTTTCCTTCAGGGTTATACTTCAAAGAATATTCACTGCCAATAGGAAGATAGCTAAAGTCTACTACAGATTTGATTTTTTCTTGTAAACTGAGTATCTCAGCAGCTGAAATTCCCTCTTTAATTAGAGATTCGTAAATGGTGTCTCCAGCTTTTATATTACCACTAATAGTAGCTATCTCTTCTTCTTTTTCTTCTTCTTGTATCTCGGAACCTTCTTCCTCCCCCACCATTACTACTGATTCTAAAATTTCTTCTGAAGCAGGAAGAGATTCCCTCTTTAATTAGAGATTCGTAAATGGTGTCTCCAGCTTTTATATTACCACTAATAGTAGCTATCTCTTCTTCTTGTATCTCTTCTTGTAGAGATATTTCTTCTTCAAGTATCTCGGAATCCTTTTCCTCCTCCACCACTACTACTGATTCTAAAATTTCTTCTGAAACAGGAAGAGATTCGCTAACTTGTTTTAGGGGAAATAAAGGAAGAACCTTAAAATAAATTGTTACCATGGCTAACAATAGAATAAATAGCCCGCCAATAATCATTTTTATTTTTTTTGCTCTTCTTTTTTTGTAGGAAGAAGCATGGTGATAAGAAGAAGAATAATAATATTTTTTCTTTGGCAAGATCTCTAATATCCCCTTACAATTAAAATAGTCGTTAGTTATTTAGTTAGCTAGTTAACTGGTTTGTTGGTTAATTAGTTTAGTATTAATTCTTTAGTATACTCATTCCCCAACCAGCTAACCAAGTAACTAACCAACTAACTAATTATACACTATATCCTTATTAAATATTTTTTTAATTCACTCACATAACAATCATATACTCTATTATTAAAACATACAAATATAATTTTTTTTACAAAATTATTTCTCTTTAAAAAATTTATAGTCTCGTTAACAGCGATTTTGGTAGCACGCTCCAGAGGAAATCTATATGCTCCAGTGCTTATTGAGGGGAAAGCCACTGTTTT
>NMQN01000331.1 GCA_003575245.1 Candidatus Atribacteria bacterium 1244-E10-H5-B2
CCCATTCCTTCGGGTATTCCTGGGCAATCTCTTTTTTAAAACGCCCTTCCCAGCTCCCTAATTCGATATTATTAAATCCTTCTTCTACTTTAACCTCTACCCCACATTGTTCCCCGATAGCCTCTGCCGTCTGTCTGGCTCGAACGAGAGGACTAGAATAAATATATTTAACAGGAAAAATTTTTAATCCCCGGGCTAAATCCTGAGCTTGAATAAGGCCCCTCTCATTTAAAGGGAAATCTACCCTTCCTCTGAACATCCCCTTAATATTTCCTTCACATTCTCCGTGTCTTACTAAAATAATTAGTGTTCCTTCAAAATCCTGGTACATGCTTGCCTCCTATCTTAATAAAATGTAAAGAAAAGTGCCTGGCACCTTTCTTTACATTTTTCCTTTCCACTCTTTAAAAAAATGTTTTAAGTAAAGATTTAGAAAACGGTGTCTCCTTTTGGACATCTTACGACCTAATTTGGTATACATCATATCTTTAAGTTTCAACAGCTTTTCGTAAAAATGGTTAATGGAGGGTGCCTCAGTAGTTTTATATTCTTCTTTGGTTATGGACTTACTCGGTTTAATGGCAGGGTCATAAATTGGCCGATTAAAAAAACCTCCGTAGGTAAAAGCCCGGGCGATACCAATTGCTCCCATGGCATCCAAACGGTCAGCATCAGTTATAGCCATCAATTCTTTGGATAGTGTCGGAATAGCGGAATTCTTTTTACCTCCCACTTTTCCCTTATCAGGTAAAGTATGCATAAAAGATATCTGAGAAGTAATTTCTATAATTTTATCGATAAGCGAAGGAGAAATCTCTAAAGAAGAAAGCCACTTCTCTACCTTCGCTATCCCGGCTTCTTCATCTCCCTGAAAGAACTTATAATCACCGATATCATGTAATAGGGCCGCCAATTCCACTATAAATATATCCGCACCTTCATGCCGGGCAATCCGTTTAGCTAAATTCCTTACCCGATGAATATGCCACCAGTCATGACCGGTACTATCTTTACTTAAGGTTTGTTTTACAAATAATTCTGTTTTTTCAATTATTTCTTTCTTGTTCATTTTTCCTGCCAGGGGACGGTCCTTTGGCAGGTTTTTAACCTATCAAAGAACCGTTTATTTTTCCATATTATTTTATTTAACTATAATCAAATCATAATTCTGTGTGCCCAAACCTATCTTTTCCGCATATTTCAGGCCTATCTTCCAATCGGTATCAATGTGAACATGTCCGAATTTATCTTCCCCGGAATGAAAATGCTTCTCTTCCAGAATACTACCTTTAACCATAGGAGTTTTATTTACTAAATCGACACAGGCTCTGTCCAGGGCCACAGGGTCAAAAGAAGCGGCCATTCCGATATCCGGGACTATAGCCATATCATTATAATTCCAACAATCACAATAAGGGGAGACATTCATAATAAAACTGATATGAAAATGAGGCTTGTCTTTTAATGCTGCATAAGTATATTCTGCAATCTTTTCTTGAACCATAGCTCCCGATTCATCAGAACCTACTACAGCTGCACTGTATTGGCATACTGCTACACACTGGCCACAACCGATACATTTTTGATAATCAATTTCCGCTTTTTTATTTTCATTAAAATGAATGGCCTCCTGGGAACAGTTTTTAATACACTGGCCGCAGCCAATACAATTTTTAAGAATGATCTTGGGCTTAGAATTAGAGTGCATCTCCATTTTACCAGCCCGGGAACCACTGCCCATACCTAAATTTTTCAGGGTTCCTCCAAAGCCGGTCATTTCATGACCCTTATAATGAGTCAGAGAAATAATAATATCGGCACTGGCAATTGCTGCAGCTATCTTGGGTGCTTTACAATGTTTTTTATCTATAGGAATTTCCTGATATTCAGTCCCCTTCAGGCCATCGGCGATAATAACATCACACCCTACTGCAATCCGATTAAATCCATTCACCATAGCTGTATTTAAATGGTCCACGGCATTAGCCCTCTTCCCGTAATAAAGGGTATTGGCATCGGTTAAAAATGGCCTTCCCCCGAAATTTTTAATCAATTTTACAATACAAGCTGCATAATTAGGTCGGAGATAAGAAAGATTTCCCAGTTCCCCAAAATGAATTTTTAGGGCTGCAAACTTTTCCTTAAAATCAATCTCTTTAATCCCGGCTTCTAAAACTAATTTCTTTAATTTATCCAATAAATTCTTTCCCGGTTTTGCCCTTAAATCTGTAAAATAAACTTTTGCCTTTTTCACTATATCCACCTGCTCTTTCAAATAATTAAAAATAAGTTTTTTATCATTTTAATCAATTAAAGGTATTAAAGCAAATTTTGTACTGTTGAAGAGGGGGGATTTTGATAAACTACTTTGAATTAAAAAATCTATCCCCTATTTTAAGATTTTTTAATTCTATAAATATAAATAGGGGATAGATCAAAGGCAGGTTAACGCGGGGTTAAAACTTAAATATTCCTCTTTTTTATCTTTAATAAAAAGATAAAAATTCCTGTAAGTAAAACAAACTGTCCTATGGGGCTATTCAAATTTATGATATTACCTAATGCTATATATTTAGAAACTGGAAGCAATATTAAATCCTCGTCCATTTCTTCAGCACTAAAATTTTTTCTCAGTTTTGTTAAAATAAAGGTTTCATCTATTAGATCCTGTAAGGTGGGATATTCTTTTAACTGTTCAGGAGTAATAATGGCATTATATTCTTCTGTGGCTCCGGGAAAAGTGACTCTTTCATCGGAAAAAGTATAGATTAATACTTCCGTCCCCCAGGATGGTGTACTTAAAGAACTAATTTTTAAAGGATAGACCATTTCATCGGAAAAGAACATTATCCCTATGGGTTGAATGGCACCGAAATAATTCTCAGAATTATTCACTATTTCATCGGATTGAATTTTCATAGCTACAAAAAACCAATTTTTTTGTACATAATAATCTAGTATCTCTTGACCTTCTGCAGGGAAGGCATAACCATTATCATTCAACCAATTTACTAAACTATTGGGATCAGATGCTGATAAGGTAGTGGTATAATAAATCCCCACCTGATTTTCTTCCCAAACTTGCACCCCTTCTCCCTCTTCCAAACCAGGGATTGGTACACCTGCTCCCCATCCACAACCAAAACTTGAAGGAGGTGTAGGTTTAGTCAATTCATGTAATTCATAGAATATCTCATCTTCAACGGAGAATAATTCGGGATAACCCGGTACCGGTATAACCCAGGCAAAGTCATCTGCATCTCCCTCATAGTCTACCTGAAAGATTATCTTTTCTACCATATCATCAAATACAATCATAGCTAATTGATTTGGTTCGTATATATCCTTATATAACCCGTAGGGAAATAAACCACCGTCAGCCAAAGAAATTGGGGCTAAATAGAAAGTTGTCATTGTAAAAATTAAAATCAAATAGAATATCTTTTTCATAAATTTCCACCTCTCTATATTTAAAAATCCGTTTTTTTAATTATTTTTACTACATAAAGGTTAGAAACTTCCTAAGTCTTCTTGTGTTAACATTAAAACCTACCAGGGGACGGTCCTCTGGCAGGTTTTTATTGGTTTTTAAAAGATAACGCTCCCCTTACGTAGAGTATGGATAATTTGCAACCTATCATCACCAGTTTGATAATGAAATAGGGTGAGGTTGGCAGGCGCTCCCACTTCGAGTCTGCCATAATTGCAAGGCATTTCTATAACTTTTGCCGGGTTGATTGTACATAAAGGAATGGTTTTAGCTAAATCATTCCTCGTAAATCTGATAAAATGAGCAATATCCCAATCTAAAAGATGGCCGGCCCCGACAAGGATACCGGCACCAGCAAGGCCAAGGTGACCATCTTTAAATACTTCTACTTCCATATTCCCCCATTTATAAATACCTGGGCTTAATCCTCCAGCTAAAGCAACATCGCTAGTTAATATTAGCCTTTCTAAGTCTTTAGCTCGAGCAAATACTTTTACCACCGAAGCAGGCAAATGGAATCCATCACAAATAATGCCCGTAAATAATTCATCAGAGGCTAATTGTTCCCAGATATAATTATTTACTTTAGGAAGAATCGGATAACTGCCATTCCCCAGGTGGGTGGAAAATTGTGCGCCCGCTTCTATGGCATCTTTAATTATTTCAGGAGTTGCCCCGGTATGACCGATAGCAATTTTAACACCTGTGCGGGTAACCTTTTTAATAAAATCTATAGAATCTTCCCTCTCCGGAGCAATAGTCACCATCACAATCCGACCTTCAGCCGCTTCCTGCCATTGCCTGAATTCTTTAAAGTCAGGATTCCTGATAAATTCAGGGTCATGGCATCCTCTTGGACCTTCTTCGGGAGAGATAAAAGGTCCTTCAATATGTATCCCCGGAACGGCTTCCTTGATATCAGGTAAGGTATTTATTGCTTTTGAAATTATTTCCAAATTTTTCAATATTCTTTCCTGGGGAGAGGAAATAATAGTGGGAATATGCTGGGTAGTTCCGGAAGCAGCGAGATTAGTAATAATATTTCTTAGATGTTCTTCTGAGAAATCTTCTAAACTATAATCACTCCCTTTATAGCCATTCACCTGCAAGTCAAAAAATCCCGGTGAGACATAAGGCAAATTATGATTACTTTCAGGTAATAAATTAATATTTTCTATAAAGCCTCCCCTAATTTCAACCTCAACAGGCTTCTCATTAAAAACAGAAATGCCTTTAATTTTCATAATTATTTCCACCACAATTTTGCTTTCTTGCAGATTTCTTTGATAAAGTCACTCTTGCCGTTGGTATAATTTTCCACATCGTTAGTATATTTATTTACCAATTTTTCCTTTAATTTTGAATATTCCCGTCCTTTATCCGGGTGAGTAATCAGATATTCTTTAAAATTGATATGTCTTTCAATTTCTTCATTCCCCGCTTGAAATATATGAATATGATGGGTCCTTTTGTTTCCTCCTTTTCTAAAAAATCTTCTTTTCGGTATCCCGTGTTCACCCATCACTTCATACTTTAATTCTTCCATTTTATTATTATACTGATCAACTGCTTCAATATTTTTTACTTCAACAAGTATATCAATTACGGGTTTTGCTTTGATTCCAGGTATAGCAGTGCTTCCTATATGATGAATATCGACTATAATATCATTTAATAAATTTTTAATTTTCTCTGACTCTTCTTTATACATTTTCTTCCAATTTGGATTATAAGAAACGACTCCTACTCTTCTTTTATCTGTTTTTGAGATATCTCTTTTATTTTTCAATTATATAATCCTCTTAGCAAAATCAGCGAAATTTATTCTCCATATATTTAATAAAGAAAACGTAATGACTGGTTCTTGTGGTAGTTTATGAATATTATATTTTCTTAGCTCTTAAGGTAAAGGTTAAGGGAATCATCCCTTTGTATTTGGGAAAATACCACCATCCTTCTTCATCTTTTACCATATCGGGAAGCCCTTTATAGAATAATTTATCATATTCATGTAAGAATTCAATATTCAAATCAGCTCCGATTAAGGAGGCAAGAATTTCACCTAATGGCCAGGTCCATTCATAAGTCGGATTTTTGGGGATATATTCCCTATCGGAATAATCCGGAGAATCATCATCCCAAAGAGTTGGTTTTTCACCGGGAAAATAAGATTCTTTAATTTTTAATTTTCCCTGTTTATCATCATCAAATATATAGAACAATGGATGAGTCTCCATTATGTAAAAAATACCGCTGTGTTTCAGATAGTGAGAAATTAGCTTCCCCCATTCTTTTATATCCTTTAACCAGGTTAGTACCCCTTGAGAAGTATAGACAATATCAAATTTCTCTTTCAGGGTGTTGGGCAAATCATAGATATTCGATTCGATAAACCGGGCTTTTAAACCTAATGCTCTTTTCAATTCATTGGCGATTTCTATAGATTCCCTGGAAAAGTCTACTCCTGTTACCTGAGCACCTTCTAAGGCCCAGGACAATGAATCGGTGCCGATATGACATTGAAGATGTAACAAAGATTTATCTTTTATGCTTCCTATCTCTTTTTTCTGTATTTTGTCAATCAATGATTTTCCCTGTTTTAGTTTTTCGATATCATATGATTTATAATGAACCGGGGCTATCTCATCCCAAAATACCTGATTTACTATTTCTGCTTTTTTATTTATTCTATCTAATCTTTTAGCCATAATATATCCTTTCGTATCGTGACAGGAGACGGTTCTTTGTCACAAATATATCACATATTAACTCTGCTTTATTTTGCCTAAAAAAGGTTATTCATAAAGGTTTAATACAAATTAATGTAGGGTAGGATTCTCCCTTGATAAAAGTGGAGTGTTCAAATTTATTTTGTATTACTTTAAATCCTATTTCCTTCAGAAGCTTGAGCCAAGTTTCCAGTTTGAAAATACCGCAGAGATGACGGTCGCTATAAATTTCAAGTTTGCCTTCAACACGGATAAAATAGATAAATGTGGATTCATATTCTGTGTCGGTAGGATCGGAATCATAATCATTCTCGATAAATGTAATCTCCACATCACCTTTGGAATGAGTTGAGTACGTTGTATTGTTTTGCTTAAATTGTCCTGCGATCTGTTCCACAAATGTTAGAAAAACACCTCCTGGTTTTAAATGTTCGTAGGTAGTAATAAATGTTCTTTGGAGATCCTCTACGGTCTTAATATAATTAATGGAATCAAGAATAGTGATTGCTTCGAATTTTTCTTCCAGCCGTATGGTTCGCATATCACCATACTTATAATTCACCTCTGGGTTGAGCTTTTTAGCAAGACTGAGCATATCTTCACTAATATCAAGAGATGTTACCTTAAAATGTTTTTTGAAAGTATAATCATTGTGACCCCCGCCACAACCGAGATGGAGTAATGTTTTTACCTCAATCTTTGAATGTTTCTTAATTAGCTTACTAAATAACTCTGTTTCTTCTATATAATTTCCTACAGGACTAATTATTGGCCATGTCCAGGCAAGATCACCATATAATCGCCGTTCATCCTTTTCAGTTGAAGTTTTCATTTTGTATTCCTCTATTTAAAAATACAATCATCTTAATTCAAAGGTAATATGTGCAATTTTGTCTTTATCTATAGAGGTTTCTGTTCCAGAAAGTAACATAATATCTATTTTCTCTTCTTGCACCACTCCTGATACCCTATCCCCTATTCTCAAAATAACCCGAGCGATATCAGTGGGTCTTTGTTCTTTTACTTCTTCAAATATAATTTGAGCCAAATCAGAGATACAGAATATTAGAGTACCGCAAGGGCTTACTACTGTAAATCGCTCATTTAGTATATCTCCACTTAAGATATCACCATTTTTAAGGAATATTGTATCTCTCTTCATTCGACTTGTTGCGCTTACACCAGGAACCGGTGCGCCAGCAAGCCACTGTTCTACATTTATTTTAAATCGCCCATTATCGTAGTCTTCTGTAGTCATCAATGGACTATACTTCCAGGATTTATTTTCTGATTTTACTTTTCCATTGGTAAATACTATCACTCTTCCTCTCCCGTAAGAACAGGCAATAGCTATAATTTTTTCATCTTTAATTTTTAATATTGGGATACACAAAGATTGAAATTCTGTTTCTATAGCGGAATAGCTGCTTTGTTCAAAACATACTTCCTTAACTCCTGTAACTACTGGATGGCTGTCCTCTACAGATTGAGCAATGGTGCCTAAGCCATTATAAAATTTTGTGGTAATATCTGGAAAAAAGCGCTTCACATTGGGTGAATACAGGATAATTCCCTTTCCTCTTTTTACCCATTCTTGCAGCACCATAGTATGTTCATTTGATATATCCTTATAAACCACTTTTAAATCCACTACATCAGCACTATCAGGATACTGAGTAGGTCTTAGATCCCATATTACATTCAGATTTTCTTTGGTAATTTCTAATATTTTTACCTCCTTCAAACTTGACATTACCTCTGGTGGTAGTGCAGTTCCCCAAGCACAATTTGATAAAATAACTCCCGTGAATATACATATTGTTATTATTGCTCTCGTAATTTTTCCGTATAAGGAAAACATTGCTTAAACCTCCTTTTTTAAATTTACATAGAAATTAATAACTACGATCTACTCACTTCAGTTTAATAACATTACTTTTTCAATTTACAATTGTAGACAATACTTCAACATGTATTTAATTTATAATTCTACAAACTTTTCAAAAATCCTCTTTTTGTAAAAAATAAATATTTTTGGTCAAATATAATTGTTCAAAAAATATCAGATATTTTGTAAAAGTTTAAAAATTTATTAATAGGGGGAATCCCTTTAATTTGTAATTCTTAAATAAATAATTATTGGCTTGGTAGAGAAAATGTGAATAGTTATAATATTTTACGAGTTTTAGGGATATGCGGACTAATATAAAAAAATTTTAAATATATTTTAAAAAATCCTTGACAAAAAAATATTTTGGTGTATTATGTATATAGTACACTAATACATTTAAAGGAAAATATTTAATTATGGAGTTCAACAACAATATTCCTATCTATTTACAAATAATTGAAAGTATTAAGCAGGACATTGTTGTGGGTAAATTAAAAGCAGGCCAGAAAATGCCTTCAGTAAGGGAATTGGCAGGAATATTAAAAGTAAATCCTAATACCATACAAAGAGTGTATCAAGAGCTGGATAGAGAAAAAATTACTTATACCAAAAGAGGAATGGGAACTTATGTAACTGAAGAAGAAAAAACTATAAGTTCGTTAAAGGAAGAAATATCCAAAAAAATAATTCTTGATTTTGTAGAAGGTATGAATAAATTAGGCTTTTCCGATAAGGAATTGATTAATGCTCTCAAGGGGTACTTATAAAAGGAGGAGAAAACATGGAACAGATATTAAAAACCACTCAACTTAGCAAATATTTTTATCAAAAAAAAGCTCTCGATAAAGTTGATATAAATATAGAAAAAGGAAAAATTTATGGAATATTAGGACCAAATGGTGGTGGAAAAAGCACTTTTTTAAAGATTGCAGCAGGGTTACTCAAGCCAAGCCAGGGAGAAATAACCATAGATAATGAAAGGCTCGGAGTATATACAAAATCTATTGTCTCTTATCTGCCGGAAACTAATTACCTTTACAAGTGGATGAAAATAAAGGATGCTTTGAATTTTTTTAAAGACCTATACGCCGATTTTGATGTCGAAAGAGCCAGAGAAAATTTAAAATTTATGGAATTAGAAGAAGAGGAAAAAGTGACCAGTCTTTCCAAAGGGATGATGGGAAGATTAAAATTAACCCTGGCATTATCCAGAAAAGCTAAACTTTACTTGTTGGATGAACCTTTAAATGGCATAGATCCAATTTCCCGGGAAAAGATACTCACTTCTATTCTCGATTCTTATAGTGAAAAAGCTTCAATACTTATCTGCTCACACCTGATCTATTATATTGAAAAATTATTAGATTATGTGTTTTTCTTATCCGAAGGTAGAATAATTTTAGCTGGGAACGCAGAAGATTTGAGAAATAAAAGAGGGATGTCTATTGATAAATTATTTCAGGAGGTTTTTTAATCATGATGACTTTGCTTAAATATGAAATTTATCGCCGCTGGAGATGGTTGATGCTTAGATATGCGGCTTTGATTATAATAGGGGCTGTACTTTTAAATCGAATCTCTTCTCCTGCTTATCAGTATGAATTTATAGCAGAATCTATAGGAAAATTTGCCTTGGCCAGTTTGGTTATCTTCATAATTATTATTGTTGAAGGAATTAATATGCTAAAAGAAGACCTATTTGAAGAGTGTGGATACCTAACTTTTACTATACCCAAAAAGGGAAGAACTATCTTGGCTTCTAAATTAGTATTATTATTTTTACAATTAAGCTTCTGGACAATTATTAGCATCTGGTTTGGGTCGATATTTTTTTCAAAATTACCTTATCGGGAAATTGTCCAAATAAAGAGTCAAATTAATTTTTCCTTTTTACCAATAGTTTTATTTTTACTAACTGCTTTTTTTAATCTTGTTTTAATGATACATTTTAGCCTTACCTTAACTAAAACTTTACTGGTAAACAAAAGGTATTCAGGTTTATTGTCAATAGGTATCTTTTTCTTTCTGGTTTATTTAATTGAAAAGGTATATTATGGTCCATTTTTAAATCAAATAAAACATATTTCAATAGAAATTGGAAGTAGATCAAATATTGATTTACTCTCCGGAGGTTATACGGCTGTATTTTTGAACCTAATTTTAATCGCCGTATTCTTTACCGCAACAGCTTACTTGCTGGAAAACAAGATAAACATTTGAAAAAATTAGTATAGGGTAGGATTCTCCCTTGATAAAAGCGGGATGTTCATTTGGCAAACTTTTTGTTAGATATGTTTAGCGAGCCCATTATTTCAGCATTTTGTATATAGGTTTTATCATTGCTAAAACAAAAATTACTCCATACCAATACCAATCTAAGTTAAGTAGTGGTTTCCAAATTTTTGCTATCATTAAAACAAGAGCAGCAGAGCTTAATTGAATTAATTTTATGTCAATTAAGTCATATTTTTTTATTTTCAAATCTACCCAATTTTTAATTTTAACACCCATGTTAATATCACCTCTTTTCAGTTTATGGTAAGTAAACCGGCAATATTTTACAAATCTTTTATCTCTTATTCCCTTTTCTTTAATTTAACCGCGGTACCGAACACAAACATCTCTGCAGCTGATTGCATAATTGATGAGGTAGTAAAACGAATACATACTATCCCATCTGCACCTAAACTTTTTGCAGCTTCAATCATCCGGTCAATAGACTGCTCGCGGGATTCTGCCAGTAATTTGGTATATTCTTCGATCTCTCCTCCTACTATATTACGAAAACCAGCTAATATATCTTTCCCGACATGTCGTGCCCGAACAGTATTGCCTTTTACAATTCCTAAGGTTTCTACAATTTCGTATTTAGAAAAATTATCCTGAGTAGTTAATAACATTTTTTACCTCCTTATTTCTTGACATCTCTTGAATATTTATCGTCTTTTTTACTCGCTAACCTATCTGTTAAAGCTTTAATAAATAAGAGCCCCAAGCCGACTATAGTTACTAAGCCGATTATACCCAGCCAAGCATTTTCAAACATGCCAACTATCCAGGCGATAATCCAGGCTATAGTGACTATAATCAAAATAATGTACGCCGTCTTTTCCATCTTTCTTTAACTCCTTTCTATCTTTATTCTATAATAGAGCTATTCCCCAAAAAGTTAAAAAATATTTAAAAGCAGAGTATATCTCGTATTGCGTATTGCGTATTGCGTCGGAAATAAGATTGGTTACGATTATATTGTAGGGGCACAATGAATTGTGCTCTTGCCATATTATTACCTAATTTTTTCTGCGGGCACAATGCATCCTGCCCCTACATTACTATTATATTTACTTTTTAAGTCTTAATCACAATAGTCATAATTTTGTTATTAACTTCTTTTGCTTCAATATCAAAGTAGCAGTCGTTAAAAGGTTTTATTCTTTGACTTATTTTAAATTTTATCATATTTATACATTAATTATAAGATAAACGAGTTTTTTCATCTGCTAATGTCGGTTGAATAATTTCTTTCCATTTTGGAGAATCCCATGTTCCCAACGTCTTATGCATATCATAATATTTCTGAGGAATTGGATGTGTCCCAATAACTACTTTTATTCCATATCTTGCTTTAATGAAATCACTAAAATAGGTTATTCGGGGACAGGGAGGATATCCGACAACCAACCCAGTAGCCAGGTGAATAACCTGTGCTCCGTTCTTAATCATTTCCTCGGGAGTATATTCAATATTTCCACCAGGGCAGCCGTCACAAGTAGTATATCCAACTAATTCCAGTTCATCATCCTTATTATAAATGCTAAATGCACCTTCCTTATTACGGAGAGCTCTAAGGCATTTGCCTCCCGCACAGGTATGGTAACGATCACAGATAATAATTCCAATTTTAATTTTATCTTTCACTACTATTTCCTCCTATTAGATAAATTTAACAAATTACCACCGCCTAAGGTAGTGGCTTTCAAAGAAAAAAATATTATTTTTGGCTGCCCCACAGTTTTAATTGATACAGAGAACCATCCTCGTTATCAATCATAATGTTTCAACTTTTAGTAAATTGGTGGTGCCGGGAATTTTAAAAGGAATTCCGGCGGTAATAATTATTTTATCCCCTTTTTTAACCAATCTAGTTGCCAAAGCTACTTTTCTTGATTTTTCAATCATATCATCGGTATTTTCCAATTCCTCAGATTTGAAAGGGTAAACTCCCCAACTAAGAGCAAGTTTTCTAACTGTAGAATCCTGGGTGCTAGCTGCGATAATAGGAACAGGGGGACGATATCGGGATACCATGCGGGCAGTACTCCCGGAAAGAGTAAAGGTGACAATAGCTTTTGCTTTTAAATCCAGGGTTACCTGACAGGTGGCGTGACTTATCGCATCCGGATTGGTGGGTTTAACCGAAAGCGACCTCTCGCTCAATATTTTTTCATAATCTATGGCCTTTTCAACTCTTAGGGCTATCTTATTCATTGTTTCCACTGCCTCTAAAGGATAATTGCCTACTGCAGTCTCCTCGGATAGCATAATGGCATCAGTCCCGTCCAGGATAGCATTGGCCACATCGGTAACTTCTGCACGGGTAGGTTGAGGTCCACTCACCATCGACATTAACATCTGAGTTGCGGTAATTACCGGCTTCCCCGCAAAATTACATCTTTTAATAATATCCTTCTGAACCAGAGGTACATTTTCTAAGGGTATTTCCACTCCCAGATCACCCCGAGCAATCATTATCCCATCAGAGGTTTCGATTATTTCTTTCAAATTATTTACCGCCTCTTTCTTTTCAATCTTGGCAATCAAGGAAATATCTTCTGCCCCATTTTCCTTTAAAAATTTTCTTGCCCTTAAGACATCCTCAGCATTTCTGGTAAAAGAAAGACCGATAAAATCAACTTTGTTTTCTATTCCAAAAAGGATATCCTGATAATCTTTTTCAGTTAAAGATGGGATATCCATGGATATATTCGGGATATTTATCCCTTTGTGAGAGGTGAGTTCTCCACCCCTAATTATCCGACAAATAATATCAGTAGGAGTAAGTTCTTTAACTTTAAGTTCTAAAGTTCCATCAGCTAGAAAGATACGGTCCCCTTTCTTCACTTTCAGGGGCAAAGAAGAAAAGGTAACGGATACTCTCTGTTCGTCCCCGGGAACCTCGCGGTTAGTAAGAATAAAAGAGGAACCTTTTTTCAAAAAAATGGGTTCTTTTTCAATCTTTCCAATTCTTATCTTTGGCCCTCCCAAATCCTGAAGGACGGCCACAGATTCATTCGCCTTTAGAGAAGCCTGGCGAATATTTTCAATAACTTGATGGTGTTCTTTATGGCTTCCATGGGAAAAATTCAAACGGGCAACATCCATGCCCCCTTGAATCAGCTTCTCTATTTTTTCATAAGAGCTACTCGCTGGCCCAATAGTGCATACTATTTTAGTTTTTATCATTATACTCATCGTAACTTCTCCTTTAATTTAATCGTTTACTTTGCTTTTTTCGGTTTTTGTTATTCTATAAACTTATCTTTTATTTCTCCGAATTCTATTCCTTTATCAATTACAAAATCTCTAACTAAAATTGATTTATCTTCGGGTACTTTAAAACCGGTAACCTCTTCAAATTTTTCTTCCATTGCCTCCCTATCTAGTAATTCCTGAACTGTCCCAAAAGGGCAAATCCAACTACAAAAGAGAGGAACTTTCTTTCATAAAAATGTTTCTGCAAGGTCGTTAGTGTAAACTTTAGTAGGGTAGTTAAATAAAAAGAAAGATGCTACTTTTTTATATCCTTTTTCTCTTTCTTAACTCGATACTCAATACTAATTTTCCTATCCGCTATTACTATGCGCCAACCCGCACTTATAACACACATCTTATCTTCTTCACTATATACTATATTTGCAGGCTTGACAAAAATAAAACCATCAATTATAATATTTCGTATCCTAAATATTTGCATAATAAATATATTAATACAAAATAATTTTTAAGCACTTTCTATGATTATGCTTTTAATGTATTATATACGCTTTTTATATTATATAAAATAAATCTAAGTTTATCAAAGAGGAGGAAATATAATTATGTCTAAACCTAAATTTGATAGCATTTCGAAAATAATTAATCTTACCAGAAATTTTAACAAATCCATGAGACACAAATTTCATCATTCTATACATGATTCGGGATTCACCCTTCCTCAGCTTTCAGTAATATCGATGCTGGAAAAACATGGAGAGCAGAAGGTAAGTGAATTAAGTTTGAAAATGGGATTATCTGATAGCACTGTATCGGGAATTCTGGACAGGCTCGAACAAAAAGATATTATAAAACGTGAGCGCACTAAAGATGACCGAAGAGTGGTAAAAATATCTTTAACCGGGAAGAGCAAAGAATTCTGCAATGATTTTCGCCGGAAAAGAGAAGAATATTTTACCCAGCTGCTAAAAAGTCTTTCTGAACAGGAGATAAAAGATATAATCAAAGGCCTGGAAATTCTTAATCATGTACTCGCTAATGACGAACACCACATACAATAAATAAATATTAAATTACCACGTCTAAAGCGATGTCTTTAAAGAAAAAAATGTAATAGGAGATAATTCATGAAACAGTTAACTGCCAGATTGGGAGAAGAAAGAATAAGTAAACTTTTAGTAAATTTATCTTTACCAGCAACTATCGGTATGATGGTAACCGCATTGTATAATCTCGTTGATACTATCTTTGTAGGAAGAGGTGTAGGTGCTATCGCCATCGGCGGATTAACCATTGCCTTTCCTATTCAGATGGTTATAATGGCTTTTGCCCAGATGATAGGAATCGGAGCGGCTTCCGCCATATCCAGAAGTCTGGGAGCAAAAGATATAGAAAAAGCAGATTACGTTGCCGGCAATTCCTTTTTGTGTGTAATTGTCTTAAGCTCAACAATAGCTGCCATCGGTCTTATTTTTACCGAACCCATGTTAAGGCTCTTTGGTTCAACGGAAACTATCTTGCCTTATGCTAAAGATTATATAACCATAATACTCTGGGGCAGTATTTTCTTTTCCTTTGCCATGTCTTCTAATAACCTAATTAGAGCAGAAGGTAACGCCAAAGTAGCTATGGCCACAATGCTCATCGGTGCAATATTGAATATGATCTTAGACCCCATCTTTATATTTATTTTAAAGATGGGGATTAAAGGCGCTGCCCTGGCAACTATTATTTCTCAATTTATCTCTTTTCTCTATATATTAAAATATTTATACAGTGGTAAAAGTTCATTAAAAATAAAACTGCACCACCTGAGACCCAGGATGTATATCATAACCGAAATATTTACGGTAGGATTTGCCGCTTTCGCCAGAATGGTTACCGGAAGTATTGTTGCTATCATTGTAAATAACTCTATCATCGGCATCCTCCATCGGGTTATCATGTTCCTGTTTATGCCCTTATTTGGAGTGGTACAAGGAATGCAGCCCATAGTAGGATTTAATTACGGAGCGAAAAAATTTGATAGAGTAAAAGAGGCTATTAAATTATCACTTATTATTACTACCGTTATTGCCACTTTTGGCTGGTTAATAGCAGAACTGTTCCCCTTTGCCATCATAAGCGTATTCACCCGGAACGCAGAAATAATAGAAAAAGGCTCCACCATAATGAGGATAATTCTCTCTATGATTCCGGTAATCGGCATACAGATAGTCGGTGCTGCCCTATTTCAGTCTCTGGGGAAAGCATTTCCTTCGTTAATATTATCTTTACTCAGACAGGTTTTATTATTTATCCCTTTAGTTATCATACTTCCACGGGTTCTTGGTCTTGGACTTTTGGGTATCTGGATTGCCTATCCTGCTGCTGATATTTTATCGGTAATTCTCACCACTTTGTTTTTAAGAAGTGAATTAAAAAAGATGAGCTTAAGCTTGTGGTAAGATGTGCCAGGTCATCCTCTGATGTAAATAAGAAACCTGCCAGAGAACCGTCCCCTGGTAGGTTGTCCCCTGGTAGGTTTCTGAATTTTACTCAAGAGTTTTATTATCCTTTAACCATTTTAGTAAAGTTAAATAAGAAGTAAAAATTGTGGTCAACAACTGTAAGAATGGAGAGATGAATATCATAAGGAACAGCCAACCAATAAAGCTTAACTTTGGCTCATAAAGAATGAAGGGGATCCCAAAATTCACAAAATCC
>NMQN01000164.1 GCA_003575245.1 Candidatus Atribacteria bacterium 1244-E10-H5-B2
GTGGTTTCTTAACATCTATCTTCTCTTTCTTGACTGCTTCGATGTCTGCGAGAGATACTTTTTTCTTTACCATTTCTTCTGCCAATTTAATCTTAGGAACAGAAGGTTTTTTTGGGTCAACTTTTAATATTTCTTTAGCTTCCTCTATAGTGGCAGGGACAATTTCCTTTTCGTTTAATCCTGGTATAGTAGGTTCTACTGGAGGTCTAGGTTCTACTGCCAACGCAACAGCTTCTGGTTCTGCTGGCATAATTCCTTGCAATTCTGCTATTTTTCTAAATGATTCTTTTATATCACCTTTATTTTGTATAACATTATCTACCACTTCCATCGTTTTTGTGGCTATTTTTGCACTGCCTACAACACTACCGCCCAATCCCCCCAATACTACAGCCATGGCTAAACCGCCATAAGCAGCCTCACCCATCTCTTTAACTAAGGGGCCAACAGACCAATCCTGGGGTAATCCGACAGCTTGCTTTATTCCTTTTTCTATTGGAACCATAAAAGCCTCTTGCCAAGCCTGCAAGGCAACATCTTTAATAAATTCAATACCTAATCCACCATATTTACTAAGTAAGGTTTTAGACCCTTCATTAATAAGTGCTTTCCCACCACTCTTTAATATTGTGGCTAATCCCATAAATACCGGCAATTCAGTAGCCATCTCACCAGCACCAGCTAAAACACCACCAACAACTACTTTTAAATATGGTATTTCTTTACCTAATTCTTCATATTCTTTTTCAATTTCTCTCGCATGTGTACCAGCAGCAGCTACTCCAAAAGGAGCCATTTGGGTAACTCTGGTTATAATTTCAGCTAATGGTTTTGCGGCAGCTATTCCAGTAACGACAGGCATTCCTGCACCCATCGCTACGGCACCTACAACTTGGGGAACAGCTTGTACCCCTGTGCCGATAAATTTTTTCAACCAATCTTTACTTTCTGCTTGCTCCCGACTTTCGATAGCTATTTTTTCAGAATCCTTTACTATCTTAGTTAATATTTCAGTAGTATTTATTTTATAAGGGTCTATACCATATTTTTCTTTGAATTTTTTTGCTTTTTCAATATCAATTGGTATTATTTTTTGAATGGGGTCGGTTAATTTAGTTATGCCCATATCAATTAATCTAAAAATATTTACTAAACCCGCTTGATATTGACCTAAACCTGCTTTTAAAGAATGTTTAACAACATTTCCCCAAGTTGGTTCATCTTTAGGCAATTCTATACCAATTCCAGCTTTAACGCCTAATCCTAAAGGAGTTTTAATTGGTTCAGTAATAGGTGGAATTTCAACTTCTTTGGCTTTTTCTAAACCCAATTTAGATAGTTCATATTTAGGCAATTCACCTATACCTCTGGTCCTTTGTGCCCAACCAATCTTCTCTTCTTCCTCTTCTTCTTTAAAAAATCTATCTAATCTATTCATTTACACTCCTTAATAAGTTGAAATCAATGAAATATCTCTTGCTTCACTAGGTAGATACCCCTTTATCCTACTGGCTACATCCCATGCCTTCACTGTCCCAATCTCTTCTAATGACAAAAATTTAATTAATGTTTTTATATCTACATCAGGATATTTTTCCATTAATTCCCTGACTTTTTCTTCATAAAGTTTTTGGAGAGTTGTATATGCTTCTTCAACTGTCATCTTTTTACCACCAAGATTTATTTCTTTGGGAGTTCCATCTTTATCTAATAATCTTATTTTTCCACCTTCATCTAACAATTGGTCTTTTATACCGGCTTCTAAATCTTTTACATCTCTTAACAATCTATCTTTCCAAGTTGCATCCTCTGTTTCATAAGTAGATTCACTTTGTTTTAAATCAAATAAGTATCTATCCCAATCTTCTTCACTCTTAACTGTATCTTCCCTTTTCCTCCAGTATTCTATGTCAGTCCTTTTAACTGGTTCTGCCTCTGGTTTCACTCCACTTCTTAATGCCTCTTGCGTTATATCGGACATATCTATCTCTGGAAATTGTTTTTGGAAGCCTGGTTTCACCTTATTAAATGTTTCAGGTGGGACATCTTTATATTTATATAGATAATTCCATGCATCACTATAATCTTTAATTGCTGGTGCTTCAGGTGTTGGAGTTATCTCTTCAAGTCCTCTTCTTTTCCACATTTGCATCCCCATGGCCTCACCAGTCGGACCTCCTGCCATCTTACCTATCTGAATCTGCTTTTGAAATTCTATATCTTCAGGTGGAATTGTCATTGGGCTACCATCGGGAAAAGTCGCAGTCATTCCTAATGTGGCTAAATCGGTTGCTGCCTTTATTTTTGTTTCCAATAAATCATTTTTGCTCTGAGCTGCCTTTATATTACCTTCCCTAATGTCATTATCAATTTCCGTAAAATAATTAAAAATATCCTTATTCATTTTTAAAAGACCTGAAATAAAATAAGCCCTTTCACCTTGATTAGCCGTGTCTAAATTCGCACAAAATTCCTTAGTTGATGGTGAATCATACCATACCTGAAAAACCCTTTTAGCTTCCTTTTGTGCTTCTTCTAATCTTTTTTGTTCTTTTTTTAATGCATCAATTTTGGATTTTTCCAAGCCCATCGCAAATCCAGAGCTTAATCCACTCGCAAATCCTTTTAAAGCATAACCCCATGTTCCTGCCATATCAACTCATCTCCTTTAACAATAATCCCAACAAGATAGGATTATTTATTGATTTACTTTTTGATAAATTATCTTTTTTCGTTAATAATCGTAAATTATGTAAATTCCAACAACTTTTAAATTCTCTATCTTCGGGTTTATTAAAAACAAATGCAATTATCGGAATTATATGATCAATGTGTAGTCTTCCCCTTAAATAATCTTTCCAAGTATATCCCTTTGGTATTGTTTTCTTTAGATGTTTTATTAAATCGCTCAATGTATAACCGACAATAGTTTCCCAATGACGACCAGATTTATTTCCCTTTAATGATATACATATTTCTTTACTCACCTTGCTATTAAAATTAATTTTCAAATCTGTTTTACGTTTTATATTCATCCACAATCTATGATTTTCTTTTTGAGTATTCCTATATTGTTTCGTCTTTTTTGGATTGTCTTTTTGCCATTTCTCCATATATTCTTTACGTTTTTCAAGATGATTTTCACGATATCGCCTATTTTGTTCTTTCATTTTTTCTGGATTATTCTTTCGCCATTGCCTTTGGTATATCAATAATTTTTTATGATTTTCCTTACGATATTCTTTCTTATATGCTTTTCTATTAAACATCCTTCACTTCCTTTTCATAAGTAGTAAAGGCCCTTTTAAAACCAAATTTACTTGTTCGCCTTTCTATCACTTTTTCGTTCCTATCTGCTATAAAATATATTTTTTTAACATTAATTTCCTTTGCTTTTTTATCTCCGAGATCTACAAATTCTCCTAATAATTTAGGATAGTGAGCGTTTACCCATACGAACAACATCAATAAAGCCAGATTGCCCTCCATATCTTTGAATAATCGCAACACTAAACACCCATTCATTTTCCCATTATCATAACTAGCATAGGTAAAAGTATCTTTATTGTATATCCCTGATAGCATATAAGTATAGAGGGTATTTGCATTTAACCTACACTCTTTTACCTCTTGTAACTTATCACATATTTTTAAAAAGATATCATTAGAAAAAACTTGTTTTATCATAATCCAAAAATGTAACCAGCTGTTGTTCCAATCGCACCCCAAAATCCCTGAGCTGCTGCAGCCTGATTAGCTGCTTCCGCTTCTATTTCTGCTAATTCTACCTCGTGTTCTTGTTGGTCATCTTGTAATATTTGGGCCCACTGATTAGCTAAATTAATATTATTTTGTGCATATGCTTGATTTAATTCCATCTTTATTAAATCAAATTTCGCCTGCCATTCTGTCATAACACCCAGTACATCAGCCTGAAATTGTGCCATAGTAGCCTGCACTTTAGCCTGATAACCTACCATTCCATATTCGGCTGCCACTCCGTATTCGGCTAAACCATATCTAGCTTCCATCTCCCATTGAGCCATTTTAGGCTGATAGGTCTTCCAAGATTCCTCGGCTAAATACCCTATAAATTGAGCAGTCGCACCCATAGATTTTTCAAATGAAGCCATTTTCATCACGGCACTTGATATCTGAACATCTCTTATATTATTGGCTATGGCTACTGTGGTATTTGACTTAATGGTCTGTGTATTGGCAAAGACAAAACCTGAATTAGTAATACCCCGACTCTCCATATTATTCCGCATTACCCTTATAGATTCCGCTTCTCTTGCCTTTAAGATATCAGTTGTCCGCTGAATCATTTGAGTCTGCACTTCTTCAGGGATACCATATCCACCTGCTTCTCTCCACTCTCTTAATGCTGTACCATATTCTTCTTCCCAAGCGATCTGTTCTGGACTCTTTTCATAAGGTGGCACTTCAGGCACCTCGGGTATTACCGGTGGTGTAGGTGCCGGTGGCATAGTTATAGTTGGTACTGTAATTGGTGGTACTTCTGGTAGTGGGATTGGCGGTGCAGTTGGTGGTGCAGTTGGTGGTGCAGTTGGTGGTGGTTCAGTAACAGGTTCTTCGGGTGGTACTTCTTCCTCCGGTGGTGGTTCAGCACCCTCAGGTAATGTTCCCTTTAATCGATATTGTCTATAGGCATCACCTATTTTAGTTGAAGTAGAAAGTCCGTGTCCTTCCTGATATTTTGCTTTAAATTCTGCATAAGTCATTATTGCCATATATAATCACTCTCCTATTTTCCCCTTCATTTTTACCCCTTTATCTTTGTCTTCCGCTAAATCCAAAATTACTTCAGCAATATTTTTTAGTATTACGTTTTGTGCCTCTAACATTTTTTCAAGTTTATCTAAGGTCACCCTTGATTGCTCAAAATCTTTTCTCTGAGATTTCCTAAATTGATTCATAAATTGTTTGTCACTTTTCATCTCTTCATACACCCGTTTTGCTACCTGAAATTGTTTAGTAGCTACTATACAGTTACTTTGTGAGTGTTTTGTGATATCCTTATAATTTACATAATTTGAAGCTAAACATTGCCCACCACAGAAAAGTACCTGGCATTTTTTACAATCCTCATTTATCTCACAGTTGAATTTACCACATTTATCACGAAGTTCCTGATTGATATAACCAGAAAAGATATTTCCCAGTTCCCACTCAGGCCACGATGTAAATCTATGGCAAGGAAAAATTCCGCCCTCAGTTCCTATTGCCAGATATTTTTTACCTGCCCCACAAGGGGAAGGCAATTTTTTATTTACCAGTATTTGCCGAATGCCTTTATAGATATAGTTGAAAGCAATTTTTTTCCCTTGTTTTGCCCTATTAATCTCATAATTCCCTATTAACTTAAATTGCTTATCAAGTTCCTTAATCTCATCTTCATTCAATTCCGTATAAGGATCAGTAGCAAAGGTAGGGGCACAACTTTGGAAATGGAGGTCTTCAAGTAAAAATTTATAATTCTCAAAAAGATAAGGAATTGTATCAGGGGCATAGGTCATACGGGCAACTACCTGAGGCTTTGCTTGGAGCAATCTATCCAAATCTTCCACAGTTCTATCATAGCTTCCTTTTCCATCAGCAAAAACCCGATATTTATCATGAAATTCTTTCTTGCCATCAATAGAGAAGAGAATCCCAATATCATTATTGAGAATCCAATCAAGTCTTTCTCCTGAAAGTAGCGTCCCATTTGTAGTAATACTATATGAGATATTCTTTCCAGTTTTTTTACTTTTTTCTCTCCCGTAGATTACAATTTCTTTTAATAAATCAAATTCTGTTAGAGGTTCACCCCCAAAGAAGGTTAATTGGAGATCCTTATCATCTTTTGAAATTTCAGGATTAAACATCCAATCAATCATAGCTTTTCCCACTTTTATATTTGATTTCTTTGGATTTTTATCTATAAAACAATATTTACACCTGCAATTACAATCCTCCGTAATTATCCAGGTAAAATGGCTTATTCCCATCCCATTATTTTTCAATTTTTATCCTCCTTATTTTGCCTTCCTTCGTTGAGAAAGTTTCCCATAATCCCATATGTTCTGTCCACACCGAAGCATGAACCTTAACTTTAAATCCTCTCTTTGTTGCATCTTGGCAAAAGCTAAAATCTTCTGCCTCACGGGGTGAGGTAATCCTCCATCTATAATCCTGGCTATTAAAGACTTCTTTTGAAATCATCATGCAATCATTACCAGTCCAATCTACATCAATTATCTCATTAGGCTGGAAATCACCTTCAGGATACCAACTAGTACCATTTTGCCTTTTAATATAATTATTAAACCAAGGCTTCATACTTGTATATGGCTCGCATCTTCGGCAGACAAGACCACCTGAGATACCCTCATTTATATCAATTAGCATCCTAATTGTCTCTGGATGGCACACAACATCGGCATCAAGAAAAAAGATATAATCAAATTTGTTCTTTCTGGCATAATCTATTACTATGTTCCTCCCATTTCCAACTGCGTCTAACATATCCTCATAAGATTCCATTGTTAGAATTACAGAATCAGGAAATACATATTTTAAAATTGGAAAAACTTTTTTTCTATCAACCACAAAAACTATTTTATCAGGTTGAGGATTAAGTTTTTTAACCCCCTCCGCAAATTGCTTTAAACAATAAGTTTTTAAATCATCATATAAAGTCGCAAGTAAAATTTTCATTTTATTCCTCCATTTCCTATTCTTATATATTTTATTGTGGACTCGGCTGACAGGTAGTCTGGCATCCTGTTTCGCAACTTGTCTCACAGCCTTTTTCACAAGTCGTTTCACAGCCAGTTTCACAAGGCTGGCAACTTGTCTCACATTTAGTCATACATCTTGTCTCACATCTAGTCTGGCATCTTGTCTCACACTTACTTTCACAATCTGTCTCACAGCCCGTCTCGCAGGTAGTTTGACAGCCCGTCTGGCAAGGTTGGCAGGTAGTCTGGCACCCAACCTGGCAAGTAGTCTGGCAACCAGTCTCACAGGTAGTTTGGCATCCAGTTTGGCATGGTTGACAGGTAGTCTGGCACCCGGTCATACATCTTGTCTGACACCCTGTCTCGCAGGTAGTCTGGCATCCGACCTCGCAAGGTTCACAGGTAGTTTGACATCCCGTCTGGCAGGTAGTCTCACAACCGACTTCACAGGTAGTCTCACAACCAATTTCACAACTTGTTTCACACCCTGTCTCACATTCTGTTTGGCACCCAGTTTGGCAATCCTGACATTGTGTCTCACATCCTGTCTCACACGGTTGACAGGTAGTCATACAATCTGTTTGGCATCCTGTCTCACAACCAGTCTGACATCCTTCTTCACATACTGCTTGGCAAGAAGTTTCACATCCAGTCTGGCAGGTGGTTTCACATCCCGTCTCACAAGTCGTTTCACAGCCAGTTTCACAGCCTGTTTCATTACAGGATTGGCAAGCGGCTTCACAAGTTTGGCATCCTCCCGCCTCACAAGTTTCACAGGTCGTTTGGCATCCTGTCTCACAAGTGATATCACAACCAGCCCCTTCTACTTTATTCATATTTTTGCGGAGCTCGTCTGTATGGATTTTGCGTAATCTTATATCTCCACTCAAAGTGGGGTCAGTCCAGGTAAAAATTCCGTGCCCTAATGCTGTCCAGAAAGCATCAAGGGCGTCCCGTAAATCTTGATAATGAGAGACCCTATAATTGGTGACTTCAGTAGTTATCCCAAAAGTCTGGACAGATGGTTCGCAGGTTGTATCAGCACTATCATCATCGGTCCAAACAATTCTATCTCCACCTATTCCTTTATCTCCAACTCGGAACCTCTGAACTGCTGCTCTTAATTCCCGCATGTGAATAGCACGGATATAGGTCTTTGTTGCAACTATAGTCGGGTCTGTAAAAAAAGTAATATCGCCTGACCCACAATAATCACTCATTATATACAGCTCCTACAGCCTTACCTGAAAAATAGGCATCGCCTGAGTCAGCTTCTAATCTAAATTTCTCAACTGCATCTTTAGAGGCCAATACTCCATATTTACCATCGCCAATATCACCAAGTTTTATCCATCTATCTGCTGAAATTTCGATAACTATAACATTATTATCCAAGTCAAAGTATGTTTTTTCATTAGCACTTTTTAATAATCCTGCTATAATAGTACCTAAATTTGCCGACAATGCAGACAGAGAATCAATGGTTATCTTACCAGCAGTAATCTCTCCATCTTTGACATTAAATCCTTTTACACCTCCTGCTAAAAGATTCTTAAAATCAAGCATCCCCCCCCTAAAATCGTTTATCTCTTGTAACAAAAATTTTATCATTTTCAAATCTTTTTGGGATATTTCCCATTCTTCCTTAGTGATCCCTGCTACATCAATACTAATTTTTTTAGGGAGTTTAAGTTCTGGCATTTTTATCTCCTAATTAATCTTTTTCTTCAGCAAAGGGTTCTAATTCAAAGCAAATCATGTATCCTTGTATTTCAAAGTAATATTTATCACTCATATAAGGCCGTGGCTTCAAAGCCCTTGCCATTTTGCCTCCACTGCCTAAACCAATACGATACCATTTTGTAGTATTGGCGGTTAATATAAGGGCTTTAGTAAGTATTGCTGCTACTGGCCCTTCTGCGGTTACTGTGCCTGTCGCTAAAGTTA
>NMQN01000781.1 GCA_003575245.1 Candidatus Atribacteria bacterium 1244-E10-H5-B2
TCCCCTTTAAGTTAGGCGTTAGTTCTTGGTTGATAGTTGCAAGATGCAAGATACAAGGTGCAAGTTTATTTAGTTACTAGGTTACCCAGTTATCCGGTTTACCAGTTGGCCAGTTTATTCTAGTTGTTAATTTCAAATACAGGTTCTTAGTTACAAGAGGAGAGTTAGTTGATACACTTTACAAACTTGATTTTAATTCTTCAACCGGGTAACCGGTAAACCAGCTAACCATCTTCACGAGATACGAATTTAGTTTTGCACTTTTAGTTTTTCACTATATACTATATACGCTATATGCTATCTTATATTCTATTGGATTATTTGCGTTTTTGTTCTTTTTTTCTATACGCTATACGCTGTACGCTAATACTATTTTATGTTATCATAATAAAAAATATTTAACAAATTGAGTAATATATATAAATTAAAAAAGAAAAAGAAGGATTTTGAAAATTTTTGTAGAATAATTAAAGCATATTAGTATATAATATAAAAAACAAGATATAAACTTTTATCTATCCAAAAGTTAGTATAGGAGTATGATTTGATATGAGAAAAGCGAGTAGGATTTATAAGAGGAAAAGCAGAAGTAATCTGGAAACCTTTATAATTTTAATAGGCGCGATAATAATATTGGGTGTGGCCTTTAACTTAGCTAGAGATAGGAGTTATATTCCGCCGGAAGAACCGACAATTGTGAAAGAAGAGAAAGTAGAATCTCCGGTCATAAAAGTTCCTGTTGAGTTACCTCAAAAAGTAACGGTGGAAAAGGGTGAGGAAATGGAGAAATTTCCTGAGGAAGAAATAAAAAAGGAGGTTACTATAGAAGAGGAATCTCCACTTACTGAGCCGAGTGTGATTAAAACTCCAAAAGTAGAACCGGAAGCAAAAGTAGTAAAGGAGTCTGAAATAGTTTCAGACAAGAAGGTGTATACTATTCAGGTAGGAGCTTTTTCAAAAGAAATAAATGCCCAGAATTTAGCTAAAGAGATAAGAGACAAAGGATACCTAACTTATGTAGTTAAAGGGAAAACCCTTTATAAAGTGCAGGTAGGGGAATTTAAAAGCTATGAGGAAGCCCAAAACATATCGCAAAAATTAAAAGAATTGGGTTACCCCATCTTTGTAACGACTAGATAAGAAAAGGAAATATGAGTTTGAAGAAAAAAAATATTCCTTCCGTCACAATAAATCGGTTATCTATTTACCATAGGTGTTTGGAAAAAATTTTAGAAACACAAAATGGAGAAGATTTAAAAATAATTTCCTCATTTAAAATTGAGGAAATGACCGGAATAAATTCAGCACAAATTCGTAAAGATCTGGCTTATTTCGGAGAATTCGGTAAAAGAGGACTTGGATATCCTTTAATAGATCTTAGCCGAGAATTAAAAAAGATATTAGGATTAGATAAAAAGTGGTCAGTTATTATTGCCGGAGCAGGGAATTTAGGCAAGGCCTTAGTAAAGTATAAAGGTTTTCAGAAAAGGGGCTTTATAATCAAGGGAATTTTTGATAATAATCCCTCGAAAATTGGCAAGAAACTTGGCCATATTTTTATTTACGATATAAAAGAGATAGAAAAAATTATCCAGGCGGAAAATATAAATATTGGAATATTAGTAGTGCCAGCTGATTCAGCCCAGGAAGTGGCAGATAAAATGGTTGCAGGTGGGATTAAAGCTATTTTAAATTTTGCCCCCGTTCATATTTTTTTGCCCCCGGAAATTAAAATACACAATGTAGACTTATCTATTGAATTTGAAGGGTTGACATACTATCTGTCTTGGTGATATAATAATTTCGTATTTTGTTTGTGATAATTTTCACAAAATAATAGCAGATGATTTAATAAAAATGAAAAACAGTAGTCAATGTATATTTTAAGCAAGAACCAAAGAATTTAGATAAAGAGAATATTAAAAAAGTGCTTAAATAAATAATATAAATTTAAGAAAGCTAAAATGCCGCAATTATTTTACAAGGGGAAGCACTAATATGCAGTATATTTCTTCTAGTAATTTTGCAAAATTACTAGAAAATTTAAAGAACGATTATGATGTTTACGTCCCTGTCAAAAAGGACGATCAGTATTTTTATAAAAAGTATATTGACTTCACTGATGATATTGTTATCGGTGAGGTGCGAGCCTTTGAACCACTAAAATCTTTTTTCTTCCGTGCACGTGAAATCGTTGCCGAAAACTTCAAATCTGATATTTCTCATACAATCCAGAAACCTTATTGTATAGTTGGTGTGAAAGCTTGTGACCTAAAAGGATTGCAAATACAGGATTATGTTTTTGAAAATCATGATTATCAGGATCCTTTCTACATTAATATGCGTAAAGATAACCTCATCATTTCTGCCGATTGTACTTCTACTATAGATACATGTTTTTGCCTCGCACTAAATGTTAAACCTTATCCCTTTGAAAATTTCGATATAAATCTTTCGGCAATAGGAGAAGGTTTTATTATCGAAGTTGGTTCACAAAAGGGTAAGATCCTTGTTGGAAAATACTCTTCTCTTTTTAAAGAAGTGAAAGAAGAATTTATTTCCCAAAGAAACAAACATAGGAAAAAAGTTAATAAAGCAGTGGAAGAAAATATAAAACAAAACGATATACCACATCAAGATTCATTTAAGAACATTATAGAAAGAGGGTACGAATCTAATATCTGGGCTGATGAAGCGAATAATTGTGTTGAGTGTGGAGCGTGTAATACAATCTGTCCTACGTGCCATTGTTTTTTACTTTATGACCAGAAAAGTGAAAATAAGATGGCACGTTTGCGTATTTGGGATTCCTGTATGATAAAAGATTTTGCTCAGGTTGCAGGAGGCGCAAATCCCCGTCCAGAATTATGGATGAGATTGAGGAACAGATTTGAAAAGAAATTTGATTTTTTCCCAAAAGTTGCTGATATTTATGCTTGTACAGGTTGTGGCCGTTGTATATCTGCTTGTCCGGCAAAAATAGATATAAGAAAAATCCTTAAGAGATTGGTACATGATGAATAAGATTGAAAATCCATATAGGCCTATTAAGGCTGAAATTACAGAAGTCATATCTGAAACACCTACTATAAAGACGATAAGGATTGTACCAGAAGAACCGATAACCTTCGAAACAGGCCAGTTTATAGAGCTGACCATTCCGGGGATTGGTGAGGCTCCTTTTACCCCCTCATCAAGGCCTGCTATGAAAGATATAATGGAAATTACTATTATGAGTGTAGGTAAGGTTACCGAAAAGGTCCATGAACTTAAAAATGGTGATATTGTAGGTGTGAGAGGACCTTTCGGGAAAGGTTATCCTATGGATAGGTTTAAAGGCAAGGAAATATTAGTTGTAGGCGGCGGATGCGGATTTGCACCTATTAGAAGTTTGATGTATGAACTTTTTGATAGGAGTGGAGAATTTAAAAAATTATTTTTTAGAGGTGGTTGCAAGACACCTCAGGAGTTGCTATATAGAGGTGAAATAGCTGATTGGGCTAAACAAAAAGATTTAGATATTAAACTTACTGTAGACAAAGGTGATAGCGGGTGGAAAGGGAATGTAGGTGTTGTGACTACTATTTTAGAAGATACAGATATGGATTATAAAAATGGTATTGCTATTGTTTGTGGACCGCCAATAATGATGAAGTTTTCGATTAAAAAGCTAATTGAAATGGGCTTTAAAGAAGAGAATATATACCTTTCAATGGAGAAGAATATGTCATGTGGTATAGGAAAATGTGGTCATTGTAGAATAGGGACATATTATGTTTGCAAAGATGGTCCTGTTTTTACTTATGATAAGATAAAAAATTTTTCAAATATATGGGATTAGATATGTACACAAGCGCAGAACAAATTCATCAGGAAAAATTAAACATTAAGCCAAAAAAAGGCAAGGATTTAAGGCTCTTTATAGATCTTGATATTTGTGCCTCTGGTGAGTGTAAAGAATGTGTTATCAATTGTAGTTATTTTTATCATCCAGATAATAATGGTATTATTTCTATAATAGAGCTTGCAACCTATGCATTGGTATGCCGTAAATGTGAAGAGCCGCACTGTGTTAATGCTTGCCCGGTAGAGGCAATTGAACAACAGGAGGATAAGTTATTAATAAGACACAATATGAAATGTATAAGCTGTAAATCATGTTCCCATGCTTGTCCTTATGGTACAATATATCCTGAAAATGTTCCGTTATTAATTCATAATTGTGATTTTTGTCTTGATAGAAGAAAACAGAAAGATGAATTGTTATGTGTAAAGAGCTGCCCTTATGGTGCTTTAAGTTTAAAAAAAGGTGATATTAAACTGGACGAAAATACTTTTTTAGTTGGTGATAACATTATAGTTCACTCAATTCATTGGAATAGAGAGAAAGCATGATTTATATTTTTTATTTTTTATTTTTTGGATTTCTATTAACAGCCATTATTGGACTTTTAGCCAGTTGGATAGATAGAAAGGTTACAGCGAAGGTTCAATATCGTGTGGGTCCACCTCTTTTGCAACCATTGATAGATATTGTAAAGCTTTTAGGTAAGGAAACACTTATTCCAGAAGGTTCATCAAAGATAACGTTCTTGATGGCCCCAGTTATTGGATTGGCAAGCGTGATATTAGTATCTACTTTATTATGGATTAATAATATTTATCCTGCAAAGAGTTTTTTGGGTGATTTAATAGTAGTATTATATCTTTTGGTTATCCCTTCTATAAGTATTATTATGGGTGGTTTTGCATCAAGAAATCCACTTGCAAGTTTAGGTGCATCAAGAGAGATGAAGCTCGTATTAGGTTATGAACTTCCTTTTATACTTGCAATACTAGTTGCAGTAATAAAATCTGGATTTACTTTTAGACTTGGTGAGATATTAACTTTTCAAGCACAGAATGGGGCGTTTGTTAGAAGTTGGTCTGGTACTTTAGCACTAATTGTGGCAATAATATGTATGCAAGCGAAATTAGCGCTAGTTCCTTTCGACATTCCTGAAGCAGAGACAGAGATCGTGGGTGGTCCATTAATAGAATATTCGGGTTCTGGACTTGCTATTTATAGACTTATGAAGAATATGCTTATGTTTACAGTTCCATTCTTTTTGATAATTGTATTTATTGGTGGTTTAAGGCTTGATGGCATACATCTCTTGTATGGTGTGTTAAAATATATTGGGTTAGTCGCCTTGATGACGGTTATAAGAAATACTAATCCTCGGATAAGAATTGACCAGGCCGTCAAGTTTTTCTGGGGCCCCATGACTATAATTGCTATAATAGCTATAATATTGGCATTATTAGGAAGATGATATGAGTATAAAATTAAAAGCACTTCTAAAATCGCCGTGGGTATTTCATTTGTCTACAGGTAGTTGTAACAATTGCGATATTGAAATACTGGACTGCCTTACTCCGAGATTCGATATCGAGAGGTTTGGCATGCTTCTTGTAGGGAGTATAAAACACGCTGATGTTCTTTTAATTACTGGTTCAGGTAATCGGAAGTCGATGGAAAGGGCAAAAAGACTATATGAACAAATGCCAAAACCAGGCCTTGTGGTAGCAGTAGGAGAATGTTCTTTATCAAGAGGTATGTTTATTCACAGTTATAACTGTCCTGTTCCGATAGACAAGGTTATTCCTGTCGATGTTTATATACCGGGTTGCCCCCCCAAGCCAGAGGCAATTATTGCCGGTGTAGTAAAGTTAATTGAGAAAGTTAAAAAAGATACTGCGAAAAAGTGATCAGTTCGACTACATTGATTATCATACTTAACGACAAAGGAGACGGAGCATGACGCGAGAAGAAGTTTTATACGATTTAAGAAGAAAATTTAAAGATGACATAGTTGAAATTTTAGATGAGCGTTCCAGGAAGGTATATATAGAGATTAAACAAGAATCATTAGTCAAGGTAGCAAGCTATATTTTTAAAGATTTAAAAGCACGGTTCAATACTGCCTCCGGTGTAGACGTGCGGAATCATATGGAGATTCTTTATCATTTTTTGATTGAGGATATTAACCTGTTGATTTCTCTGAGAGTAAAATTACAAAAGCCAAAACTAGAGATAGATTCTCTTTCACCTATATTTGAAGGTTCAAGCTGGATAGAAAGGGAAATACGTGAAATCTTAGGTATAAATTTTAAAGGTCATCCTGATTTGCGGAGACTTCTTTTGCCAGACGACTGGCCAGATGGTGTTTATCCGTTAAGAAGAGATTATAAAGAGTGGGATAAGAATGTTATAAGAGATAGAGGAGTATAATGGAAAAAACAATAATACCAATAGGACCATATCATCCATTACAGGAAGAGCCGGAATTCTTTATGCTTACTGTTGAAGGAGAAAAAGTCGTAGATATTGATGTGCGAATAGGATATAATCATAGAGGTATAGAGAAACTTTCTGAGACTAAAACATTTGACCAGTCCACTTTTTTGATTGAGAGAATTTGTGGTATATGTTCAACAAGTCATCCCTTTGCTTATACAAGGGCAGTAGAGGATATTATTCCTATAGAGGTACCAGAGAGGGCCAAATATATAAGGACTATAATAGCTGAAGGTGAAAGGATACACTCACATCTACTATGGTTAGGTCTTGCCGGCCACTTCTTAGGATATAATACTGTATATATGTGGGCATGGAAACTAAGAGAAGAGATTCTTGATGTGATGGAGATATTAACCGGGAACAGAAATAGTTATGCTATGTTTAAGCCCGGAGGGGTAAGAAGAGATATAAAATCTGAAGATATACCGGTGGCTATTAAAAAGATTGATTCTATCGTGCCTACATTGGAGATGCTAAAAAAAGCAGTTATAGACGATCCAGTTTTGCATGCTCGGACGAAAGGAATAGGTATTCTTTCAAAAGAAGACGCTATAAATTATTGTGCTCTTGGACCTACCGCAAGGGCTTCAGGCGTAGCCAGAGATTTGAGAAAAGACTCTCCTTACGGAGCTTATGATAAAGTAGAGTGGGATATGATAGTTACCCATAATGGTGATGTTTTCGATAAAGTGGTGGTAAGAGTATTGGAGGCCTTTGAGTCAATAAAGATAATAAAGAACTGCTTTTTGAACCTACCAGGTGGTGAAATAGATGCTAATATTAAGGATATTCCTCCTGGGGAAGGTATAGGATTTATAGAAGCGCCAAGAGGAGAATGTTTCCATTATGTAAAAAGCGATGGTACAAACAGGCCTGTTCGTCATAAGGTAAGGGCACCTACATTTATGAACCTTCCTACCTGTAAAGCTACTATTATAGGTGAATACATTTCAGATGCAACGATAATTTTAGCTGCAATAGATCCTTGCTATTGCTGTACAGAAAGAATGACCGTATGTAATACAAAGAGGAAGAAGATATATAGTGGAAAAGATTTAATTAAACTTTCTCGGGAAAAAACCGAGATATTAAGAAATAAGATGGGAGTTAAATGAATCTAACTACGCAGTTTTTTAAATTCGATAATCTATCTATATTTGTGGGAATATTTATTGGAATATTTTTCCTGCTAATTACTATTTATTCTTTTGGGTTTATGTGGCAGAGAAAAAGACTGATTTACTATTATTCTTATTTGATCCTTACTTTTATAAGTTCACTTGGTGCTGTCTTTTCTAATAATTTTATTCTTTTTATGGTATTCTGGGGATTTTTAGGTCTTCTTTTATATTTATTGATAGGATTTGCTCAAACGGAAAATGCATCTTATACGGCTAAGAAAGCATTTATAATAATTGGTGGTACAGATGCCCTTATGCTTCTTGGACTGGCTATTGTATGGCGCCTTACAGGCTCACTTCAGATGGATGAAGTAAGTATAACTTTAAATACAAAGGTAGCGGTTTTGGCATATATGTGCCTTGCAGCGGGTGCCTTTGCCAAGGCAGGTGCTATGCCGTTTCATACTTGGGTTCCAGATACCGCCGAAGACGCTCCCACACCTGTTACTGCCTTTTTACCGGCGTCTCTGGATAAGCTTTTGGGTATATACTTTCTTGCCAGGATTACCCTTGATATGTTTAAAATGAGCACAGCCGTAAATACCTTCTTAATGATAGTAGGTAGTATTACCATTGTGGCGGCAGTTATGATGGCTCTTATACAACATGATTTAAAGAGACTTTTAGGGTATCATGCTGTAAGTCAGGTGGGATATATGGTCTTAGGAATTGGTACTGGCAATCCTATCGGTATAGCAGGCGGGTTGTTTCATATGTTAAACCATGCTATATATAAATCCTGTCTCTTTCTTTCGGGGGGGGGGCAGTTGAAAAAGAAGCAGGAACAACTGATCTTGAGAAACTGGGCGGTTTTGGTAAGATTATGCCTATTACCTTCATTACATTCTTAATAGCATCATTAGCAATATCAGGTATACCTCCTTTTAACGGGTTCGCATCAAAATGGATGATTTACCAGGGTATAATAAAGACAGCTGATAATGGTAATAATCTCTGGATAATATGGCTTATTGCAGCTATGTTCGGAAGTGCCCTTACCCTGGCGAGTTTTATGAAATTAATCCATGCTGTATTTTTAGGACAGCCGGCCAACAAGCAACCTCGGTCTAATGAAGTATTGACAAAGGCGGAATCAATGATTAACAAGCGACGAGAAACTAGTCCAACCATGTGGATTCCACAAGTTTTTCTTGCAGTTCTTTGCG
>NMQN01000518.1 GCA_003575245.1 Candidatus Atribacteria bacterium 1244-E10-H5-B2
TTTGTGGCCTGGTGCGGTCCAGGAACTTCCCTGGTAATCTGCGGTTTAATGTTTTATTTTTTAACTTATATTTTTTAATTCTACTTTACCCGAATATTTTTTAAACCTTTTTTATTTTTATTTTCTTCTCCTTTTAATCCTCTCCGGTCCCTCTTTTTTATCTATTTTGCCCTGTTCTATTTTGTTTAAACTCTAATTATTTCTTTTTGAGGGAAAGGATAATATCCCGGATACTCTCCTGTTAATGACTTCCAAACCCTGCCAGTAGAACTCGGCCCGGTATTGTATACCGTTATTAGGTTTGAACTATCATAATTCTTTTTATTAAACCAGGCTTTGTATAGGTATAAATAGTATCCTCCTATTACTCCTCTGTTACAGTTTACTCCATCAGCCCAGATTATGTTCCACCCCTCTCCTGCATCTCTTTGCCATAAATAAACCTCTGCAAAATAGTATACGTTTTTATCTGCCGGTGATGCCCCCGCGCATAAATCTTTATCCGATGAATTTAAAAAATCGTAAAATCTAATGTATTTCTTTCCTCTCCAGGTTGTGCCTAAATTACCTTCCCATGCTATTATCCATTCTTCCCCTGGTGGCTTCATATCCGGTCCTATGTATGGCGGTATATCCGATTGTTTGTAGCATGGTTTTATTATTCCATGATAGGGATAACTTACTGGTTTCATAAGATTAACAAAAGCTTGTATAAAGCCTGTTTTCATGCTTCCACCTCAAATAAAATATATGGCGCTACTAACCTTCTTTTTTCATCATCTAATAGCGTAAAATATATAGGTTCCTTAACTTTTAATATATCCTCTTTTTTTATTAAAAATGTTTCCAGAGAATATTGTTTCTCTTCAATATTCGGATCAATAAATACCTCTAAAATATCCCAGGATACTCTTATTTCTGTATCGTATTCAGTTATATTATAGTCTAACGCTATTGGTGCAATGCTTCTATTATCTTTCCAATATCCCATAATTATTCCCCTAAATGTATCTGTCCATGAAGCTCTTTTTCCTACTGCCCCTTCTCTCCATTTTATCAATATATGCTCTGATATCCTACTTAAACAAGTATTTGCAATAGCAAAAACCGCCATAGCCTCCGCTTGAAGCGCTGTATATGGCGGTTTCGGTTTCTTGGGCCATCTCCTGGCAACTGGTGTTATCCCCCTTAATAAATAGAAATCTACCTTACCTCTTAATTTTTCTATTTTTTCACCGGTAATTTTATCTACCTTTACCATAGCTCGGGCCCTCTTATAATACTTTTTTAAATCTTTTAGGCTGCCGCAGTTTTAAAACTATAAATCCCGGTCCTGGCTTCCTCATCTGCTATTGTATTTGCAATATAAAAGTAGTATCTCGTATCAGCTAACAAATCTATAACAGTAAAGGTATATCCAGGATCCACATAGGCACCTACAAATTGCGTTAACATAGATGTTTTTGAAGTACCAATATAAAGTATCCCGGTTAGATCACTGGGAACGTTTATAGTAACGCTACAACTTGTTGCCAAAATTGACTCTATAATACAATCAGTTAAAGCTCCCCAGGTCTTAACTGCTACCTTTGCAAGTACATACAATTTTACAAACATATTAAAACCGCTTGCGGCAATTTTTTGAGCAAGTGCATATAAATTCCAGGCTGTTACATCATCTTTAGTGTATCCGTCTACGTGCCAGGCATCAATCGCAGTAGTAAAGAATCCCCTTTGTTCTTGTTGCTCTTCTGTTTTAGGATTTGCCGGAATTACATATTGTCTAACGTAATCAATACCCTTCCAAGCCCCATATACTAACGTTTTAGCTAATGCACCACTTGCAGATATTGAAAATAACGGTCCTTTTGTTTTAGCCATTTTTTATCACCTCTTTTCATAATTTAATATTATCGCGAAGCGAAGCGCTAAATAAATTATATTAGAATTCATTAGAATCGTCAACGTTAAACAACGTTCTAATTTAAAAAGAAAAATCTCCGGATCCCTCCGGAGATTTTTCCTCTTCACAACAAATTATATTAGGAGTTTTTTCACCTCCTCTCACCCTCTTTTTATGCTTATATTATATTAAAAAGTTTATTAAGTAGCAATATAGCAATCGTATAAAATGCTATTATTTCAAAGTCTAAAATAAGACTAAATACCTTTCTTCTTTGATACTTTGTCATTTTTTTTATTTAACTCCCTTCTAAATAATTTTTTCTCAATTTGTACCTATACGTTTGGGTTCTTTTTGTTCCCCCTGTCTATCCGTATTGCATAAATTCAACACAGTTATAAAATTATTATAAAAAACTCTTTACTGAACACTTTTAAAATTTCGGGTAGAGTAGAATTAAAAAATATAAGTTAAAAAATAAAACATTAAACCGCAGATTACCAGGGAAGTTCCTGGACCGCACCAGGCCACAAAAGAGATCTAAAACAAGAAAATTTGAGAGCAAGGAAAAAGACTCTAAAACAACCTTCTAATTTGCGGATTTGATACGGAGTGCATAGAGAGAAGACAAGAAAAAAAGTAAAAAGAAAGGAGATAAAAAAATGATTGCGATAATTCTAGAAATTTTAGAAAAAATTTTAAAAGGTATTAGTCCGGAGATAAGAAAAGCAATACTTGAATTTTTAAAAGAACTGGAAGCCAAAGCGAAAGAAACACCTAATCCGATTGATGATATAGTAGTTCTTTTATTAAGAATATTATTTGGTTTTTAGAATGGCTTTAGAATGGCTAAAGTATAATCAAAAAATTAAATTCCAGTGATCCGGTTTTGTTTTTAACCTTTCCGGGTTGCTGTTACCCTGCCCTCTGGTTTTTTACTGATTTTGACAGGGGACAGGGTTTTTTTATCTCTCGAGAACCCAAAAATATGAGCGACCGAACGAGGGGGACAAGGGAGAGAGGAAAAACCGATACTCTAACGATTATGCTTGTAGAGGTTAGGTGAATCGACCGCAGATTTTCCCCCCATATTCCCCCCCCCCAGC
>NMQN01000519.1 GCA_003575245.1 Candidatus Atribacteria bacterium 1244-E10-H5-B2
AAAGCTGAAAAGATTAGAGAAGGAATGAAAAGATTATTTTATAATGGTAAACCCACAAAGAAGATGATCCGCTATATGGCCTTAAGAGAGAAATCACCGAGTGAAGAAGAAATTGAGAAAATGACTTAAAAAAAGGGTAGAGATTAGACCGCTATAATATTTTTTGAAGTAAAATGAAAGGCTTATAAATCAGGCTTCTTGAAAGATAGAAGGGATAAATTTTAGTGCATCTAATCGCCGAAAATAGGGGGTAGGTTATCCCATTTTATAGGGTAGATTTACCTTCTTTTTTTATTTCTGATCCTGATTAAAATCTTTCGTAAATTATAAAATTGCCTGGTAACGTCAAAGCTCTTATAATTCAAGAGCTTTAAGAGATAAAGAAGAAAAATTATACTTCATTATGCTTCACTAATTCAAGGTAAAAAATGAAACTAATGAAACAGAAAAAGGACAAAAAGGACAGGGAATCGCTAAAAAGGAGAAGGCAGAAAATTCGACTGATCCCACTTAAAAACTACAAAAAGGGGTTAGGAGCTCCTACCCTTAAAAAAGGGTCAGGGGTCTTTACCCTGTCTTGAAGTAATGATAAGGGTTTCCTGCCTTATGATGATACTATTTTTAGGGGTCAGGGTCTATATTCAAAACGGAAGAAACGGAAGAAATATCGATAAAAAGGAAATGAAGGAAATGAAGGTTATTCTTACAAAAAGAAAGGGGATTAAGTATCTTTAATCCAAGGAATCCAAGGAAATTATGACAAAAAAGAGAAGGGGTATCAAATCGAAAGAATCGAAAGCTATTCTCATAAAAAAGGTCAAGAGAACAGGGCAAGAGATACTTCCCAAGGAATAGCTTTAATTAGGGTTAGGGGTCTATACCCCTGTCCTGCCGTAATAAAGCCACTCTTAACGATTTATGAGGGTAACATTAAAGGGGTCAGGGGTTAAGGTAAGGAATGTAAGGTTTATCTTACAAAAAAAGGGGGGATCGATGTAATAAAAGGTTACATTTTCAGATTAAGAATTTCTTACAGGGGTTTCGATTTATCGAACTCCTTTTTTATTTTATGAAAGCGATCCCTCTAAAAGTTTTATGTAAAGCAACCTTATCATAAAAGATTATCCCTTATCATATAAGGCGTTTAGCTGAAAAACTACGCTATATATGGGGGTATATTTTAAGGGCAGAAAAAGCTAAAAAAGCAGTTTGAAAGCCTTTGTTTATAAGGGTTTTAGCAACGTCCTATAACAAGCCTTATGTAAAGTAAATTAAATAGTTGTTGACAGGTGTAAATCTTTGTTATATAATATTAAGTGGTATAATTCTAATTAAAGGAGATGATCCAGAATGCTTACCTTATACGAGGTAGCAGAAAGATTAAAACTGCATTATAACACGATATATCATTATGTTAGATCAGGAGAATTAAAGGCAATCAAATTCAAGAGGGTTTACCGGGTAAGAGAACAGGAATTAGAGAAATTTATCAGAGGCAAAAGTTTTAAGGTAGCAAAAGAGAGGGCTAAATCAATCTAAAATAAAGGGGATAAATGAGGTTAAATTTTAAAACTCTAAAAAAATTTTGCCTTTTTACAAGTGGGAATTGAAGAAGGATTGACAGAAAAAAAGAGGAATGAGCATTAAAAATTTAGGGAAGGGGTGATAAATAAAAGTATGAATACCAGGGAAGAAATTATTAACCTTTTATCTAAAAATAAGAAACCTTTGGGTCCTAAAATAATTGCCCTCGAGCTTAAAAAAACAAGTGTGAATATAAGGAAGATACTATCTAACTTATGCAAAGAGGGGAAGATTGCCAGGGCTGGCTATGGTAAGTATATATTAAGTGTGAATGTTAAAAATAAGAGTGTGAATGTTTTAGGCAAAAGTGTGAACGTTAAGAGTGAAAGTGTGAATGTTAAGACTCCAGAGGCAAAGAAGTTAATCAATAGGGAAATCAATAAATACCGGAGAACTTATTTTCAGAGGCTAAAAATAAAAGATCCTGAGGCCTACGGAAAAATGAGAAAAGCGAAAAACAGATATCTCAGAGATTGGCGGGTCAGGAATCCGGACTATAACAAGAAATGGCTCCGGGCCTATTACAAGAAATATCCTGAAAGGGTCAGAGAATATCAGAGGCGCTACTGGCTTAAAAAGGCTCTATCCCAGGCGGGCAGTTAAAAAAAGAATTTAAAGGAAGGTGATAAATAATGCCAAAGTATTTATGTCCTAAATGTAAGGGCGTTTTTTGTGGTTGGGTTATGAGATACAAATATAAAGGTATCTGTCCTGTTTGCGGTGGTAAACTCCAGGAAGTCTATCCTGATAATAAAGAATCCCGGAAGGTGGAAGGATCTCATAAAGAGGCTCCTGAGGATTCGATACACAGGCTACTCAGGATAGATATTTAGGCTATCCGGGGGCTATTTCGAGGTTATTCGCATAACATCATAAAGGGGATAGAGGGAAACCTCTAAAAAAGGCTACCAGGTGGCTAAAACGGGCTTTTTGGTTAATTGCATAACAGAAAGCAGGAAATCGGAGAATTTTCTGGTTAAATATACAAATAGAGGAATTATTAAATAAGAAGGTGATAATTGGTTAAATGAAAAAAATCAATACTATAAAATTAAAAAGTTTAAAACAAACACAGGCTTTCTATCTATGGGAACTGAAAAAAGATCTAACAGAAAGCGAACGAGCTAAATTTTTACTGGCCTTAAATTCTATCGAGAAAATTATTAAGGAAAAAGAAGGGTCCGGAGAAAAAGGAAAGCATAAAAAATTTATCGTCTATGATCATAAAACAGTATTTCATAATAACAAAGGTTATAGAGGTTATTAAATAATCGGGGGGGCATTTTGGAAGTGGATATTAAAGTAGTTTGTAAAAATAAAAATTGCGGTTGGGTTGGCCAGGCGATTGTGGGAAAGAAGGGTTTGGATCTGGATAAATACCGGTGTCCGGAATGTGGCCAGGACATAAAAAGAGGCAGGGGAAACTACGATTTTTATAGCGAATCTGCCCAGTTAAAATAAATCAAAGGGGGTGATTTCAGAGAAAAATATTATTTAGATTAAAAAAAGGAGGTAAATAGTAGAATAAAACATATTTTAGAATAATGAACGATTGAAATAATAATATTTAAATAATAGGAGGGAAAAAAAATGGAACGCGAAACATGGAGTAAGCGAAGTTATTTTATCTTTGCGACATTGGGATCTGCTATCGGTTTAGGTAATCTGTGGAGATTTCCTTATCTTACTTATAAATATGGCGGAGCAGCTTTCTTAATAGCCTGGATGGTAGGTTTGATTTTGATAGGTCTCCCCTGGTTAATAGTCGAGTTTGGTATGGGAAAATATTTTGCAAGCAGTGCTCCTGGTGTCTTTTCCGGAATTGGGAAAAAATGGGAATGGCTCGGTTGGTGGGCGGTCTTCTGTGCCTTCTTAATTAATACTTATTATACTGTAGTTATGGCCTGGGCATTACGTTATGTAGGCGCTTCTACTACTATGGCCTGGGGTAGAGGAGAAGCAGGTGCTAAAGGAGCCAGTTCGTTCTTTTTTGAAAAAGTACTACAACTTTCCTCAGGACCAGATAAGCTGGGTGCTCCTATAGGAACACTCGTACTATGTCTACTTATTGTATGGATAGCTATTTACTTAATAATACACAAAGGAACAAAAGTTATTGGACCAGTCTCTCAATATACAATGATTATTGCTTGGGTTTCATTAATAATCCTGGTATTAAGAGGATTAACTCTACCTGGAGCAACTAAAGGATTTAACTATTATCTTTCTCCTGACTTCAGTCAATTAGGTCATTTAGACCTATGGTTTGCTGCTTTTAGCCAAATTGCCTTTACTCTTTCTTTAGGAATGGCGGGTATGTATGCCTATGGTAGTTTTATAAAAAAGAAAGGTGATGTTAATAATAATGCTTTTATAGCTGGCTTTGGTAATTGCGCTACTAGTTTCTTTGCTGGTTTTGCTGTATTTAGCATTGTAGGATTTATTATGCAATCCTTATCTATTCCTGTGGGAGAAGTCAGTACTTCCAGTGTGGGATTGGCCTTTGTAACCTGGCCGGTAGCCATTTCTATGCTACCTGGCGCTAATAGCCTATTTGGTATTATCTTCTTCCTATGCTTATTTGTAGTGGGCCTTTCTTCAGCCTACTTTTTAGCTTATGGAGGAGTAATTTCCCCACTTATGGATAAATTCGGTTGGGACAGGACAAAAACTACTCTTGGTGTTTGTATAGTCAGTTTTCTAATAGGTATTTTGTTTACTACCAACGGAGGACTTTATTGGGGGCCAGATATTTTAGATAGGGCAGTCGCTTTTTACGGACTATTGATAACCGGTATCTTAGCCTGCTTAGTAGTAGGTTGGGTATTCCCAGTTAGTAAATTAAGGGAATATGTAAATAAAACTTCTGATTTTAAAATCGGTGTTTGGTTTGATTGGATGGTAAAATTAGTAGCGCCAATCGGCCTTACTTTTGTTGTTCTTTACGGAGGTTTTATACCAGATATAAAAGCGTCCTATGGCGGATACCCCAGATGGGCCAGTAATTTTATATGGATTGTGTTGATAGTAACCTTAATTTTAAGTTTTGTACTCCAATCCAAAAAGACTAAAGATGTCTCTGTCAATAGTACTAAATCGGAGGTGAAAGAAAAATGAGTGCAGGAGCAATAATTACTACAATTGTTATGTGGGCAATATTTATTGGCGGTTTATCTTGGTGTTCTTCTAATTTTAAAAAGACTAAAAGTAAATGGGAATAATGAAAATTAGATAAAATAATTTTTAGATCTTAAAAAATAAAAGAAAGAAATAATTATGGTGATCCGACTTTCTATGCGTTCTGCGGATTGCCGGTCCCCTGCTCCCTGGGCCGGAAGGCACTCTCCCGGGGGCAGGGTGAAAAAATTTATTGACGCTTAGAAGGGGTTTAAAATCGTTTTTTTGGGTATTCTGAACGAATCATTAAATAAGAAGGGGGGTAATTAAAATTATGTGGTGGTGGTATTTGATTCCAGTATTGATTTTCTCGGTAATAGCCTTAATATCTTATCAATCAGGCAAAGAATTAAAAGAAGATATAAGAAAATATGAATCTACAAAAAGGAGATAAAATTAACTATGAAGATAAAATTTAGTGATCCAATACAGGCCTGGGCGATTATATCTGTAGTGATACTCGGAATAGTTTATCTGATATCTAAAATTTTATAAAACCATAGAATATGTGCAATCATACAATATCAGGAGCTGGTACCGGGCTATTCTTTTGTGCAAAATACACAAGAAAATTAAGGAACCGAACCCCGGTGATCCGGACTTTCTGACGAGAGTTTACCGGATTGCCGATCCCTGCTCTCCGGTTTTTTTTAGTGTTTCTTTCGAAGGGCAGGGTTACCTTTTAAAAGTAGGGGATAATCTAATATGGGAGAATCAAAGGTGAGTAAAAAGACGATATTTCTGGGAATAATGAGGCGGTATTTAAAAATGCATATCAAAGTTAAATGCAAAAATTGCGACTGGAAAGGCCAAGCGATTGTGGGAAAGAAGGGCTATCCTCTTGATAATTATAAATGCCCCAAATGTGGCCGGAATATAGAAAGAGCCAAGGGAAGGTATAACTATCATAGCGAATCTGCCCAGTTAAAATAAATAAGAAGGAATAATCTTCCGGTGATCCAGACTTCTATCCAACTTTATCCGGATTGCCGATCCCTGCCCCCTTAAATAAACGTTTTTTCAGAGGGGGCAGGGTTATTTAAAAGGGGGGTTTTATAATTAAAAGGTCTTCTGAATCTTATGGATTTGCTGATTTATTCTCTATTAGAAAAAGAGAGGCGGAACTTGAAGAAAGAGAGATAAGAATAGAGAAAATGGTCTTTAAGGTCTGCTCTAAATGTGGAGAGAGAAAGCCGATCTTTAAATTTCCGGTAGATAAGCGGAATCTCGATAGCCGGACTAATATCTGCAAGGCCTGCCGGAGCCGGGAAGCCTTAAAATATTATTATCAGAATCAAAGTAAAGTATTGATAAAAGGTAAAGAATATAGCGATAATCACAAGAAGAATAGAAGCATTTACAATAAAAGATATCGGGAAGATCATAAAGAACATTTAAAAAAGGAAGCTAAAAAGTGGTATAAGAGCAATAAAAAAGCGATCAAGAAAAGGAACTTGAAATATTACCAGGAGCATAAAGAAGCCTGCCAGACCAGGAGAGAAGTTTGGATAGAAAAGAATAGGGAAAGGATCAGAAAATATAACCGGGAATATAAACGAAAGCATAAGATCGCAAGTCAGGCTATTCTGAACGATTAGGTAAATAATTTTAAGAAGCGATTTAAAAAGTGAGGTTAAAATTATGGGTTCGGATTTCTTAACTTTGCCCGGATATGGGTATTTTTCCGGATACGGATATTTCCCTGGCTTTAAGACTTTAAAGGAAATGAGATCGTTCTATAAGTGGAAACTAAAAGATAAAAACCTGACAGAAAAGGACAGGGATAAATTTTTAAAGGCATTAAAACTTATTGAGAAAATTATTAAGGAAAAATAGAACTCCGGAGAAAAAGAAAAGCATAAAAAAGCAGTATTCCTGAATAAAAGAAGTTATTAAAAAATCTCGGTGATCCGCTTTCTCGCCAGAGTTCTCGGATTGCCGGTCCCTGCCCCCCTGAGCAGAAAGGGGAGCAGGGATATTTAAAATTCAATGGTATTAGCTTAACAGTATTTAAAAAGTGAATATCGTATACAGAATTGAAAGGGGGTAAAATGAATAAATCAGATAAAAGCAAAGAATCGATTAAGGTTGTGGGTTACTGCCGGGTTTCTACGGATAGCCAAAAAGAAGAAGGGACTATCGAGATACAGGTAAAGGCGTTAAATTTATATATCAAAGAAAAAAAGCTTGAACTGGTAGAAATATTTAAAGACGAGGGGATAAGTGGATCAAGCGAATTAGAGAATAGGCCGGGACTGGCCGAACTGTTTAATTTTATCGAAACTGAAAAAGATATTAAAGGAGTCTTGATCTTCAAGTTAGACCGTTTAGCCAGGGATCTCTATATTCAGGAGCATTTAATTAAAAAACTGGAACTGCTTAATATAGAATTGATAAGTATAAAAGAACCGGACTTATCAAGTAAGGACCCTATGAGAAAAGCATTCAGGCAATTTATGGGGATTGTTTCCGAACTGGAGAAGGCTTTTATTACCCTAAGGCTTACCGGTGGAAGAATTAACAAAGCACAAAAGGGGGGCTTTGCCGGTGGATCTACCGCTATGGGCTATCTCTCTAAAAACAAAAAACTTATAATTGATAAGGAACAGGCCGAAACAATCAGAATGATCTTCAAAATGAAAAGATATAAAAAGATGAGTTTAAGGGGAATAGCCAGGGAATTGAATAATCTAAATATACCCACTTCCGGGGGTAAGGGTAAATGGCACGGCAGAACTATTAAGTATATTTTAGAGAATCCTATCTATAAGGGGATAGCTCACTATAAAGAAATAAAGGTCAAAAATATAGACCTGGCCTTACTCTAAACAATTATATCTATTAGGCGTGTAGTAAATATCTATTTACTACACACTTTCGCTATAAGGGGAATACTGTTTAATCGATTAGCCAGGATAATCAAAGGGAAGGGGGGTTTTGATTATGTTTGAAATAGTAACCGCTAAAGAGATCCAAGGTATTAAGGAAAGATTAGAACAAGAGAAAAGGGCCAGGCACGTATTACCCGGCAGGTATGATGAGCTCAAGACGCTTATCAATTTTCTTTCTACCTGGCTGGATTGGCAAAAATACCGGAGAAAAGAATATCACCGGAAAGAGGAAAATCAATTAGAGGATATCCTGAAACGTATCGAAGCCGGTAAAGAGGCTTGCTATAATTGTGAGAATCTAACGAAATTTAGCAGAAAGGAATTAAGGGAAAGTATTACCGAATGGAAAAGGGCCAGGGCTTTCGGTCTATTTAAAAATTTAGCAGACACAAATCCCCATATCGCAAGGTGTAAGATTCAGGGTCTTATGACAGAGGTAAGCATTTTAAGATTCCACAATAACTGCAAGGAATCACATATTAAAATTTAATATAAGGGTGATAGTGTTTAGTTAATCATACAATATCAGGAGCCGAATATAAGAATCTATCAGTCAAAATAACTAATTGAAGAAAGGGGATTCTGGATTATAATTATCGTGGCGTTGATAGTGGGAATTTATTTATTCTGAGGACTCTTGACATTAACTCTTGAGTGATTATAATGAAGGTAACTCTTGGAATTGATCAATCTAAGGATATTAACGGGGTAAAGAAACACAGCCGTAGGATATCCTTTTTTTTTAGTGAAAGTAAAAAGGAGTGCCGACCCTGTTTTTATCAGACACTCCCTTTTAAAGATTTTTTAGCCTTCCGCACACACTTTTTTGTAGGCTAAACCTCCTAAAATAGGTGAGCCTTTTTCTTAGTAGGTTATACAGGCCAACACCTTATTTTTATATTAAGGGGTTTTTGAACAGATGTCAAGCATTATTATTGCAGGTGATAGTAAATGAATATATTGAGAGGCAGATTAGGAAAGAGAAAAATGGCCAAGTTTGCTGGCGTAAAGGTCAAGGACGTT
>NMQN01000065.1 GCA_003575245.1 Candidatus Atribacteria bacterium 1244-E10-H5-B2
CACATATAGCGAATAGTTTCCCCGGATCGCGTGAAAAGCCTCGAATTTTTCTCTACTGATAAACATAAAATTTTAATCCTCCTTTCAGTTTTTTATAATCCCAGGGAGCAAATAGAGGAAATAAGAGGCTTGTCGCCAGCCTTCGAAAGGCTCTAATTACTCCCCAGGTAAACCGGCCAGGCCTGCCAAACGAACCTGACCGGGATATTGCTTTTTATTTATTTGTATGCTAAAATTAAATTGCTTAATTCAGTAAAGATAGAATCAGTTAGCCGGAGCAGGAGTTCTTTTTTTCTTCCTTCTGCTTTTGCTTCTGAACCTTTTTCTCTTCTTAGAAAATTGTATATTTGAGGCCGATAGCCTTATAACCTTTTTCTATCAGAGAAATTAGGTTGGAGTTCGATAAATTTTTCCAGTAACAGGGGAGTTTGGTCGCTCCCCTGTTTCATTTTGAACCAACACTTTAAAAAATTTATTCCTCTTTCTTAGGCTCCGGCTCGCTCTTGTCTAAGACCTTTAAAACCGCTTGCCGATAACTAACTTCAATCCCCTGGCTCTTACATTTTTCGATAAATTCTTCAACTTTTTTTTCATTCTCGTTAAGCTCATCTTTATTTAAAACAATTTTTACAGCTTCCCGGTATTCAATTTTCGGGTTTTCCTCTAAATATTTTTCTACTTTTTTAATATTCTCTTCCTCTTTTTTAATATTCTCTTTTTCTTCTTCAGTAAATTCTTTCTTAGTTTCCGGCTCACTTCGGTCTAAGACTGTTAAAACAGCTTGCCGATAAGATACGCCTTTATTTTCAGGCTTTGCCATAAATTCTTGAACCTTCTTTTCCTCTTCATTAAAACGTATTTCGTCATTAGTTTTTTCAGTCATTTTGATTTTTTCTCCTTTTAATTTTTTAATAAATTCTATTATTTTTTCTATATCAATATCCTTCTGATCTGCTAGTTCGAGGATTTCTTTCGCTTTTGATCCAGTCAAATTTGTTAGTTTATATTCTTCCATTTCCTTCTCACCTTCCTTTATAATTTTCGTTCTATACCCATTAACCCGGGTCAATTTCACTTTTTTAATTCCCGGATCTGCATACCCATTAAAATCATAAATAATCTCTATTTTTTCAGGCATAATTAACTCCCTTCATTCCCTGGATTTTCTCCTTTTCAGAGTATAATTTTTATACTTCTTAGGGTTTTTCTTGCGCCACTTTTCTATATAGTCGGGATTCTTTTTTTTGAATCTATCAAGGTATCCTATCTGTGATTTCCGGAGTTCCAGGTAACTATCGGGATCATCAATTATTAGTCTTTTTACATGATTCCGCCTCGATTCCTGGATTCCCTTATTGATTAATTTCACTTTCATCTTAGAACTGATATTCATTTCAGATATTTTTTTCAAAATTCAATCACCTATCTTTATTTGATAATTCCTCTAAATTCTGTTAGTATTTAAAAGGTCCCTATAAATATTAGGGTATGTTTTTTAAAGAAGGGAATTTCGATCTCTCCGGTTCGGATTCCCTTTTTATTTAGTATCAAAAATAAAAAAATGACATCATCAAAAGCTATTTATTTAACTCCTAATGACATCATCAATGCCAGAATAGCAAGTATTCTAATATTTAATTTTTTTACTTGTATAAGCGTCATCAACACTATAAAAACAAGTATTCTGATATTTAGGATAGCATAAAAATATTTATATTGCAAGTTTTTATTCTCCTTCCTGATTACCATAATTTTAAAATAGCCCTCTCTTTTTCTCTGATGATTTTATTAATAGATTTTAAAGCAGTTATATATTTAGATTTTTCGCTTTCGGTTAATGATTCACTCCGTTTTAATTCCCATAGATAAAAATCTTTAGTTTTTTTTAAAGCCTTTAATTTTATAGTATTTATATGAGCCATAATTTACCACCTAATTTTTTATAAGAGATGATCAGGTTTTTTATCCCTTTCCTTTCTATCAAATCTTCCCATTTTAATTTTAAATTCCTCTTGCTTTTTTTCCTTACCTTCTTTTTTCATCGATCTTATACCTGAAACAATACCCCACAAGATAGCTCCGGCAATAAGAGCTACGAAAGCCCATAATCCCCACTTTGCACCGGTTAAAAAATCTCCAAATAAATTCATTTTTAAACTCTCCTTTTTCCGGGATTCACCACCTTAATCTACTGCCCGAATTGAATAAGAAAAAATCAGTAATAACCTGGTAAAGTTTGGTTATAAATTTTTTGATAAGATCACCCCCTTTTAATTTTTAGAACTCCATTCTACTTTTAAATATTCCTGCTTTTATTCAAAATTTCAGGTTTCCTTTTCTCTCCCAATTTAGCTTTTTCCTAATCCATTTTATGATCCACTCAAAATTTTCCCTTGCCTCTCCTTTTTCTAAACACTTTTCAGACCTTATCAGCTTATCTAATTTATTGACTACTATAATCCACTCCTCTTTTTTCGCTAAGAATACTGGAACTCTCATCTTAAAACCCCCTTTTAAATTTTAAATATCCCCTGCCCCCCGGAGTATGACAAAAACCGGAGAGCAGGGATCGGCAATCCGGAGAACTCTGGAAAGAAAGCCGGATCACCATAATTTCTTTATGATCTTTCTACCGATAAATTTGTTTTTAACTCTCCGGCCAATTTTCATTGGGGAGCCTGAGGATAGAGCCTTAAAATCTGTAAGGCTACGCGCCAATCGATATAAAAGGCTAATCATTTTATTTAATTTCATACTTTTTATCCCCTTAAAATTGATTTTAAGTTACTTTCTGAGCCTGCCTTTTCCTTTTTTTTCTAAAAAAAACTCTCCGGGATCCGATAAAATTACAGTATCTACACCAATAATCATTCGTCTTTAACCGGGCATAAACATATCTACCATTACATTTAGGGCATACCGGGCTTTCCTTTTTTATCCTCATATATATCACCTTCTTTTAACACACATTTTTTAACATATATAACACATG
>NMQN01000661.1 GCA_003575245.1 Candidatus Atribacteria bacterium 1244-E10-H5-B2
ATTTAGACAAAAATAATGAAAAAATTAGTTGAAGATTTACCCTGTATAGATATTAAAGATATAAGAGAACTCCTGATTGAGGGCGGAGAGGAACATAAAATAGAGCTTACGATATCCGATAAATATGTCCAGGAAGTTGGCATAACTTCGACAACCGGAAGTTTCGGGGGATCCGTCTATTGGTTTATATGTCCTAGCTGTAAAAGAAGAATAAAAAAGCTCTATTTATTCCAGAATGAGAGTATTTTTTTATGCAGGAATTGTAATCATTTAGCTTATAGGACCCAAAATTTGAGGGATTTCAGGAAGACAGGATATGTCAGAAAAACAAAGAAAGAGAATATCTTTAAAGAAAGAATTAAAAAGAGGACGGATCTATTAAAAGAATTGGAAAGATTTAAAAAGCAGTTTCCCGGTCTTTTTAATCGATAACTAAAAGATGCTTTTGAGCGAATTATCTACCCCGGAAATACTTCATAATGCTTCCGAAAATTGGGGTGTTACGGATAGGCAAATCCAAACATATATAAGGCGTTGCTATACTTTGTGGCACTAAGATTTTGAGAAGAAAAATTATATAAGAATTTATATACAAATTAGAGGGGTAGAATGTTAACAAAAGTAAACCTTTCAGGTTAAAAATTTTAAGAAAAATAAAATTACCTGGCTATGTCAAAGCTCTTATTATTTAAGGGCTTCAAGCGATAAAGAAGAAAAATTATATTGGAATATAGTGGAAAATTCAGGGGGTAGGTTAACAAAAGTCAAGGTTAGTGAAAAGGATCTACGGCTTAATCCGATAAAATCCGTAGCAGTTTTGCGACTAAGCGCGGGTAATCGCAGAAATAAATGTCCAATAATAATGGAGACTTAATGGGAAACAAGATTATTAAAAGAGATGAAAAATGCCCGTTATTAACGAGGAAAACCGTGAAAAAAAAGTAAACTTTGACGAAAAAGGTAAGTTTTGTAAGGGGAATACTATCTCCGGAAACAGAAGAAACCGTAGCCAAACCGATAAATTAATGACCGCTTTAAATAAATAAGGGAAAAAAGGTTGCGATAATAACGCAAAAGACCGCAAAAATAGGGTCAGATATATCGGAGAATATCAGAGAAATTATACCGATTAAGCGATGAAAAGCGTTAAAAGTTTGGGCTTTATCTCAAAATATCTCAAAAGGATCACTCCGGGTATTAACAAAACTAACCGATTAAGCGGTGATAAGCGTAAGATTTAAGATGACAAAAAATCAAGTTTTTAGAATAGACAAATTAGTATATAGAGATCCTTGTTTTCTGCTTAATTATCAAGCAGGAGAGCTTCTTTATCAGTTAAGAAAAGTTAAAATTTTAGGTCAACAAAAGTCAACATTTATAAGTTATAAAAGGTAAGATCTAAGGGAGTTTGTTTTGTAGTCTTTAAAAACAATCCCTAATGATTTCGGCAATTATCGGAGAAATATATTTATGGGAAGGTATTATTACTCTAAAAAAGATACTGTAGATAGCCATAAAAGCATACCGATAAAATTTTTAAAACAACACGGACACTTAGTAGGTTATTCTTCAGGGGGTATAAGTTGGACCAGAGGCGGAGAAAAAACAGGGAGTGTTAGCTATGAGGTTGATATAATGCATCCAGGAGATGAGTATATACGTTTTAAATATACCACTACGATACGAGCTACCGGAGAAAAAATAGACCAGGATTATAAAGTAAGACTTGTTTCAACAAAATGTAATTATGGTGGACAGAGATGGTGGTTTATTTGTAATTATTGTAAAAGAAGGGTAGGGGTTTTATATATAGGGGATAGTGATTTTGCTTGTAGGCATTGTTATAATCTGACTTATGAAAGCAGGAACGAATCCAGAGGGGGTTTTTTGGGAGTTATGGGTAATTATTTTAAAGCTGAAAAGATTAGAGAAGGAATGAAAAGATTATTTTATAATGGTAAACCCACAAAGAAGATGATCCGCTATATGGCCTTAAGAGAGAAATTACCGAGTAAAGAAGAACTTGAGAAAATGACTTTATAAATCAGGCTTCTTGAAAAATAGAAGGGATAAATTTTAGTGCATCTAATTGCCGAAAATAGGGGGTAGGTTATCCCATTTTATAGGGTAGACTTACCTTCTTTTTTTATTTCTGATCCTGGTTAAAATTTCGCTAAAGATAAAATTATCTGCAGTGGAATTGATGAGACTAATTAGGGGGCTGGGAATGTGATAAAGAAGTTTACAGTCAGTTGCCCGCAGGTTTACAGTTTCGGGTTAAGAATTTCTTACAAAAATAAGAAAGTTAGCTAGTAATTGAAAGGCTTACAGGCTAGGGCTTCTATTAGAAATAAGAAGTAAAATTATATGTCATTATATGACACTAATTAGGGGGTAGGAATACCCTTTTTTTTATTTAGTAAGTTATACGCAGGTTATGCGAATTAGATAAAAAACTGTACCAGGATAGCACCAGGACTGCACCAGATTAACGGAAACTAATGCACCCAAAATGCACCCAAAGTGCACCCAGTTTAGAGAAAAAAGATATGTCGGAATATGTCGGTAAAATATCAGTGATATCGGTTAAAATTTTTCGTAAATTATAAAATTATCTATCTATATTAGAAGCCTTATTTATAAGGTACCTCAAGAGATAAAGAAGAAAAATTATAGTTCGGTATAGTTCACTAATTAGGGGGGGGAATGTTACAAAAGGTTGACATTTCAAAGTTGAGGAAAGTTGAGGTTCCGGGAATAAAATATATGTCGGTTTATGTCGGTAAAATAGGGGGTAAGATAGTTCGTTATAGTTCGGCAAATAGGAATATCCTGGTAAAAAGATAGTTCATTATAGTTCACCAAATAGGGGTAGATTATTCTTTAAAGAAACTAAACCAAGACTATACCAAGATGATACCAAAGAAGAAATAAAAAGGGTAAAATTATATTAGGATATATTAGGAAATTCAGGGGGTAGGAATACCCTCTTTTTTTATCCTAGGTTGCCCCCAAGTTGCCAATTTTAGTAGACGGAACTACTACGATAAAAGCGATTCCTCAATATATTATGTAAAGTAACCTATTATAGCCGGATATCCCTTATTTTATAAGGTTTTCAGTTAAAAACTACGCTATATATGGGGGTATATTATAAGGGCAGAAAAAGCTAAAAAAGCAGTTTGAAACCCTTATAAACAAAGGGTCTTAGCAACGTCCTATAATAAACATTATGTAAAGTAACTTAATTAACATATTCAATTTTTTAGGTATTGCTTATTATGAGTATATGTGCTATATATATACATAGAATATCAAAAAGAAAGGGGAATAAAAGCTATGGCTATTATAATTAGGGGGGAAAAGTATTACCTGGTGGTAGATTTAGTTAAGATATTACCCTTAACGAAGAATACCATTAGGGCTTATATCAGGCACGGCAAGATCAGGGGGCGAAAATTAGGTAAACTTTTCTATGTTTCTAATACTGATCTAAGGGCTTTCTTAGATAGAAGGGATACTAACATTAAAAACTTGAATGGGGAAGGTGATAAATAATGCCTGTTTATAAATGTTTGAATTGTCATCAGGTAGCTTTTGGCTGGGCTATGAAATACAAGTATAAAAATAAATGTCCTGATTGCGGTGGTGAACTTCGGGAAATTCCTTTTAATAACAAAAAACTTCAAAAAGTGATAAGGGATCATAAGCGAAATTCTGTATCTTCAGCTAAGTAGTAGGCAATATATAGGCACATATACTAAATAAGCTAAAGAAACGCTAATTAGGCTATCCTGCGTTTAAATTTAGGGGTATTCTGAAGAACTGTTGTAGTTTTTAAAGAAGGTGGTAAAGGTTGAAGGGGGCTAAAAAGTCTTATGAATTTGATACTCAATATTCTGATATCGAAAAGGAACTTGAAGAACGAAAGAATAGGATAAAAACCATATGTTTTAAGACTTGCTTAAAGTGCGGGGAAACAAAATTTATCTTTAAATTTTCATTAGATAAGCGAAATACTGATGGTAGAACAAATGTCTGCAAGAATTGTAGGGTATCGGAAGCTGAAAAATATTACTACAAAAACAAAGATAGGATACTGATAAGAAACAAGATATATAGGGATAATAACAGAAGGGATAGAAGTGAATATTTTAAAAAATACCAGGAAGAAAATAAGGAACGCTTAAAAAGGCTTGCTAAGAAATGGTATAAGAAAAATAGGAAAACAATTAAGAAAAGAAACCTGGAATATTATCGGGCAAACGAAGAAGCCTGTAAGCAGAGAAGAAAACTTTGGATAGAAAAGAATAAGGAAGGGGTCAAGAAATACAATAGGGAATATAAGCGAAAGCATAAAATTTTAAGGGCGGTGATATAAGGAGGTGGAAATAAAAGAAAGAAAAGAATATATATCTGCTCCGAAAAGTGCAAGAACTTTTAGGGCAGAAAGACGAATAGAAATAAAAGCGGATAACATAGGATTATTAGCGAGGTTTAATTACGAAAAGAAAATATGGGAAGTATGGAAAATCAAAGATCCAAAAGCATTTATAAAAGAACCTACCAAGAAAGTATATGGAGGAAGAAAAGTAGAGGAATTTTTAAAAGATTACAAGCGAAAGCATAAGATAAGTCAGGTTATTTAAATTAAATAAATTAAGGGGGTAAACAGATTGGAAGATAAAAAATACTATCTTAAACGGAGCGGGAGGATACTCGAAGACACTTACAAGATCGAGAATATCGAAGATGTTATAACCTGCCCGCATTGCAAAAAATTGATAGGGATAACGGATCCGGAGGTCAAGGTGATAGAGGAGAGCGAAGAGATTCCCTTATATACCGGGGATTGCGTTGACTGCAAGTTTCTGAGTATGCCTACAGAAGAACAAGCGAGAGAATTTAACTATCATCTTGACGAAGATGAAGAAACAAAAGATGAGGATAAATTTATAGCAAGGTGTGAGATCCAGGGGAATGTCAATCCTGTTTTTTTTACCAAGAAAGACCTGGAAGATAGAAAATTTTTTAGCCCGAGAGACTTTAGTGTCAGGATAAAGATTCCCGATGACCCTTCAAGATACCGCTATCAATGTTATGCCTTCAAGAAGAGGGATAAGAAGATCGACTTAGATAAATTATAAAATAAGAAAGGGGGTGAACTATATACCTAAATTGATATGCAAACTATAAATATTAAAAGGGTGAAAATAATGGTGAAAGAAAAAGAATTGACTGAAGAAGAACTCAACAGAATGTATGAAGATTATGAATATCAATTAGATGGTGAAAGAGAGAACGCAATTTATGAGGCCGAATTAGATATCAAAGAATTAGAGTTAGAAAGGAAAATTAAAGAATTAGAGGAACTAAAAAGGTCAAGAAGATCGGTCATATTTTTGGGTTATTAAGGAGGTTTTTGAAATGATAGCAAGAGAAAAAATAAATAAGTTAGGCAAAAAGGATGTAGAATCGCTAATCGAAACCGCAATAGCAGGTTGTAAGGCGGGTTTTAATTCTTCTATGTTAAAAGAATCTAGAAATAATATGCTTGATTATCTTTTTGAACTTGATGATTATACTCTCGAGCAACTTTATCTTAGGACTTTTTGAAAAGGAGGTGAAAAAAGTGAGAATCCCAGTATATGAAGGAGAAGGAGAAATCTCGTACTATATTGACGAAAATGATATTGAATGGGAAGAGGATTGTAACTATGGAGGTGCTTGGATAGGAAAAGAGAGGCTCTTGGGAACATACAAAAATAAAAATGTAAAACTTGCAGTAGTAACTGATGGTTCAGAAAAATATGCTTATGACTATAAAGATTTTATTGTAAATAATTAAGGAGGTAAATGAAATGAAAAAACTACAAAAAGGGGAATTGAATAACAGAGGAAATTTTTTATCGATAGGGAATACAAAATTATTTAATGAACTACAAGAAAATCCAAAATGGGAAACATTATTTAAAGATGACCAAGGGACTTTAAAAGATAAACGCATTCCTATATTAGCCGGGGGGTTAGACCATATAGAAAGAAACGATTGGGGTATATATTTCTATGATATAGGAACGACTAAAGGACATTATAATCGTATTATTGATAATTCCTTCGGGATTGTAAGAGAATAAAATTGCCTGCTTAAATCCCGGCAGTCCGTTCGAGTCTAAACACTTTTCGGATTGCCGGTCCCCTGCCCCTGTTGTCTAAAAACCTAAACACTCCGGGGGCAGGGATAATTAAAAAGGAAGTGTTTTAAAAGATGATTCCTCAAAAAGTAAAGATAGAAGAGTTAGAAAGAACAAAAAGCTTCTATGATAAAAAATTAAAGAATAAGAAGTTAACTGAAAAGCAAAGAAATTCTTTTTTATGGGCCTTAGAGTCTATCAATAGAATTATTGAAAGAGAAAAATATATCGAAAATGATATTAAAAAAGGGAGTAAATAATTAAATGAAAATAAATAAGAATTTAGTTAGTAGCCTTCACCGGCTGGTCAAGAAAGGCAACGATAGAAAAGAACGAAAAGCAGAATATGATAACCAGTTAAACCGGAAGAAACAAAAAAAACAGTTTAAAGTGAGGTAAGAAATATATATGGACAGAAAGCGAAAGAGCTAAATATTTGATGGCTTTAAAGTCTATCGAGAAAATTATTAAGGAAAAAGAAGATTCCCGGGGAAGAGGAAAACATAAAAAATTTATTCCTTATGATCATAAAAATTTATTATTCAGAGTTGAAGGAGAAACTATAATTAAAAATAGAGATTCAAAACGTTTAAAATTTAAAGGTAGGTGAGAAAATTGGCTAAGGAAGAATACAAAAAGAGGGTCTGGGAAATTTTGAAAGGACATAGGTATGGATTGGGCGAAGAGGATATAAAAGAATTGTTGGAGTTAATAATGGCGGTACCATTTGACGGTGAATTTGTCGTACACAATACATACTTTCCGCATAATGATAAAAAGAAAGTGCTTGAATGAAAGATAGAGAGATAAGAAATGAATATAAAAAGATTGAAAAAACTTTTGTTAAACGAGAAAGACAATTAAGGTCAAAAAATAGGATATAAGGCTTTTTTAAAAAAATGAAATTTATCGGAAAAAAATGGGATTAGGCTTTATCTTTAATTTATATATAAAAAAGGTATTGTGTATAATTAGAAAAGCTATATAAAATAAGGGTTACAGAATAATTAAATTTATATTAAGATAATACTTGCTTTTTACTTAACCTATGTTATTATTATGTAAGATAGATTAAGTAAAATAAGGGGGTAAAAAAGTCATGAATATTGTGGAGCCAATAAGATCAGAAAATCAAATAAAACAGATTAGGGGGAACTTATATCGGCAGAAAAATCCGAGGGATTATTTGTTATTCGTTTTTGGTATTAACTCCGGTCTGAGGATAGGGGATATATTATCCTTAAAACTTGGAGATGTCAAAGATGGCCAGGGCAACCTTAAAGATTATTTGATTATCAGAGAGCAAAAGACCGGAAAAACCCGGAAGGTGCATTTTAATAAACAGATCAGAGAGGCTATAAATTATTATATTGAAGAGACCGGAATATTCGACCTGGACAGATACCTATTCACTAACGAGAAATCAAAGAAGAACAGGCCAATTACCCGAATCAGAGCCTATCAGCTAATAAATAAATGGTGCCAGGAAGTAGGAATCAAGCATAAAGTCGGCGGTCATACGCTCAGAAAAACCTTTGGTTATCACTTGCGTATGCAGGGGATATCTATCGAAAGGATCTCTAACTTACTGAATCACCGGAATATTAAAGTAACTTTCCGGTATATCGGGATCAACGATGACGAAAATAAAGAGGTTATTAATGGATTCGGGATATAAGAGGCAAGTTTTTAACCGAAAAGGCCAAAAATAAGGTATAAAGACAAGCGGTCTTTTTTTGCCCCCCCCTTAAAAGCGAAATTTGAAGGTCTGATTTTAGCCTGAATCAATAAAAAGCCTTATTTCTTATATCTTTTAGCTATTTTCAGGATTTTGGATTTGTATAAGTGCATAAAAACATACAGGGGAACATAAATTATCGCTAATTAGACTATCAGGGGACGTTCTTTAGGGGTATTCTGAGGGTTTGATTTATCGAACTCGTATCTCGTGAATCGTATCTAATTAGTTAACTGGTTAGCTAGTTAGTATATCGTATCTCGTATATAGTGAATCGTATCTCGGTGATCTGGTTTTCTATGCGTTCTCCGGATTGCCGTTTGCCCTGCTCTTTGGTTTGTGGCATTTCTGGGGAGCAGGGAAATTTCAGAATTTTTAGTTAGGATATACAACGTCAGGAATAAATTTTTCCTGCAGTATTGTGCAATCATACAAAAAAAAGAAGGGAAAAATGAAATCGATTTTCAGATCCTACACAATTTTATATATTTTTTTAGTCAAAGTATACAAAAGATTATAAAAAAAGTAGGCTGCTTATTTAGTTAAAATATACAGAAGAAAGGAGAAAAAGAAAAAATGAAAAATATGAATCCTAAAATGGTGGAGATTCTGAGCGAGGATACTTTGGAACTTCGGTGCAAAAAATGCGGTCGAAAATGGTTTCCCAGTATATTGTTAGGTGGTCGATTGGCTCGGGGAAGTTGGCAATGTCCTGAGGGTTGCTGGTCAGAAGATTTA
>NMQN01000160.1 GCA_003575245.1 Candidatus Atribacteria bacterium 1244-E10-H5-B2
TTTGAAGGTGATTGATAAAAGATACCAGAGAAGGCAAAGAAACGTCTTTAAGGGGCAAAATATTCGCATTTTGGGAGTATTCCAGCAAGTGGGCTCGATCCCCTACTTGCTTTAACCTGGTCGGTGGTCTGAGAGTTTGGTTGTCCTTTCGCTTAGACTGCTGGCCGGGTAAAGAAAGGACAGGTTTATGAATGAATAGAACAGAATATATACAGCAATATTTAGAGAAGGGCTTTAGCTTAATACCATTGAAGAATAATTCTAAGGTCCCGGCTATCCGGTGGAAAAGATATCAATATAAGAGGGCAAACTTAGAAGAAATCTTAAGCTGGTATGTAACTTTCGGGGAACCTAATATCGCTATAATTACAGGTAGAAAATTGGTAGTCATCGATGTAGATAATCCTTCAAAATTACCAGAACTATTTAAGCGGTTGCCGGAAGCAGAAAAAACTACCAGGGTTAAAACTAAAAGGGGTTTTCACTTCTATTTTAGCAATAATGGAAAGCAAAAAATAAGGTCAACGAAAAACCTCTTTGGCTTGGGTATTGAATTAAGAGCTAATGGTAATTATGCAGTAGCTCCCTCTTCAAAGATAGATAATTTTACCTATCGTTTCGAGGTCCCTCTCTCCAAAATAAAACCCTTACCTGAAAAGATAATTAGATACTTAAAGGTAGCTTTACCAGGAATAGAAACAGGGATAAAAGAAGGTAAGCAAGCTCCTGGCGTAGAATATAAGAGAGGAAGAGTCAAAAATTTACCTCGTTATAATGGTTTAAAAGTATCCTGTATAAAACAGATATCAGATAGAAATTTAAGGGCAGGAGATAAGGGAACAGGAGAGAGGAACGAAAGCCTGTTTATCCTCTATAATCTGTTGATCCAGAATAACAATAAGAAAGAGTATGCCAGGCGCTATATTATTTTGAAGAATGAAACGATATCAAAACCTCTTTCTGATGAGGAGATTAAAAGTATTTCTGAGAAGTATTATAATTATAAATGCTCTACAGTTAGAGATAGATTACCTTATATCAGGTGTGATGAGTGCGAATTTCGATTTAAAGGGGGTCGGTTAGGAATGAAGAACATATTGGTTAAGAATATAAGGAAATTATCAGGGTTAGATACTAAGGAAAAAGCGATACTCTTATTGTTAGGAACGCATTTTGAAGGGGAAACTCCTCAATTATCTGAACTGGTAAAATATTCTAAAATGGATCAAAGAATAGTTAAGGAAGCGATTAAGGGATTAAAGAGAAAGGGTTTTAAGGTTGATATAAAAGTAAGAGAGAAAGCTAAATAAAAATAATATGTAAATTTACATATCTTTTTTTATATATCATAAGGGTTACAGAGAAAAAAAGGCTAATAATACAATCTTCTTTTCAGTTTTTGCTCTTTTCTTCTTCTTGATCTTAGTTTTAATAGGTATTTAAAGCGAGTCAATTTTAAGAGTAGAAAGAGATAGAAAAATAAAAAGAGGTGTTCAATTTAGATGATGAAGAAAAGGAAGTGATCCAATGTTACCGGAGAAACTGGCCTATATTACACGGGTGCAGAAGTTTGTTAATGTGCTTGTGGAGAGTGCTAAGACTGACCAAATAACAGAGGCAGACTTCTATATGATATTAGGGTACAAGTGCAAGGCGCTGAACAGGGAAAGAATCAATAACAGGAAAATAAACATTTAGTTAAGTCGATTGTCTAAATAAGGGCAAAACGGGCTCTAAAAAAAGTTTGAAAAAACGACCGAATATTTCGGAGTAGAGGAGTATACCGAATTGAAGGATATAGGTTAACACAAGTCTTAAATCGTTAATCGTTGGCGAAGGAGCCGGAGCTGGATTTTTGGTTCCTGAGATATACCGTCAGGAGTTATATAATTTAGCATTAGAGGAATCGATTGTCAAAAAAAGAGCTTTGGTTTATAGCTTAAAAGCTGGCAATTCCATGAAAATTCCAGCGTATGCCGACGTTAATAGGTCAACCAGCGGTATAGCTGGCGTAATTGCTACCTATACTCCGGAAACCGTAAACGCAACGCAAGACGACCCTGAGTTTCGCATGATCTCCATGGCAGTTAATAAGCTCAGCGTTTTCACAAAGTCGTCATCTGAGCTCTACGAGGACAGCGGAATTCCCTTATCGGAAACTATTGCTTACGTTCTAAGTTCAGCAATTTCCTATGAGGAAGATTGGCAATATATCAATGGTACTGGTGCAGGAAAACCGCAAGGAGTCTTAAATTCTCCTTGCCTCATAACTATTGCAGAGGAAGGCGGACAATCTCCCGGAGAAATTGCGTATCAAAATGTTTATAAAATTTTTGGGCAATTTATGCCATCTTCGTATAAGAATGGAATTTGGCTTTGTGCAATTAGTTTGATCCCGTCGATGCTAGCTCTTAGCCAACCAATTGGGACGGCTGGCGAAAGGATAAAAATCATGAAGGAAGGCAAACCCGGACAATTTTCTTTACTCGGTATGCCTTTACTCTTTACTGACAAAGTGCCGGCTCAAGATTCAGCTGGAGCTATCGGTCTCTATGATTTTTCTAAATACGCTATTTTACAAAAAAGCGATTTTCGCATGGCAAAATCAGAGCATGCAGAATTTAGGGCTGGTGTGGTACAATGGAAGGGTGAAATTAGACATGATGGCCAAGTAATATTAAATAGTACGTTGACACTTCGAGACGAAACAGAGGTCTCTCCTTTTGTAATTCTAGGAGCAGTAACTTAAACGGATAAATAAAAAACCCCCGAGCATCGCAAAATGACCGAAGGTTTTTTATTTGAAATAAATAAGGAACTATCGGAATTGGCTTCTAACGTTTCCCCTGTATTTATTTTAAAGGGTAAGTAAGAAAATGTCAAGTTTAAAAAAATGAAGGTGATTGATAAAAGATACCAGAGAAGGCAAAGAAACGTCTTTAAGGGGCAAAATATTCGCATTTTGGGAGTATTCCAGCAAGTGGGCTC
>NMQN01000505.1 GCA_003575245.1 Candidatus Atribacteria bacterium 1244-E10-H5-B2
ATCTCTTAGATTTTTTTTGAAAAAAGAAAGAATTTAAGATATTATATAGTATAAATATAATAAGAAAAATTAAAATCTGAGGATAGAGATGTGAAATTAGAAATATCGGAAAAGTTTAGAAAATTGATAGTTGATACGGGACGAGAATTACATAAGCAGAATTTAACCATTGGGACCTGGGGGAATATTAGTGTTTTGGATTCTGAAACAGGCCTGGTTTATATTAAGCCAAGTGGAATGGATTATAATGAAATTAACCTCGAGGATATCATTGTGGTTGATAAGAAAGGAAAAACAATCGAGGGGTTTAGGAAGCCATCTATTGAGATGCCTATACATCTTTCTATATATAATGCCAGGAAGGATGTAGGAGCCATAGTGCACTATCATCCTATTTATTCGAGTGTGTTAGCAGTAACGGGATCCAGTCTTCCGGGAATTTGTGAAGATTTTGTCCAGGTAGTGGGGGAAAAAGTTTTATGCGCAAAATATGGATTACCCGGTTCAGAAGAATTAGCTGAGAATGCAGTTGCCAGTTTAGGAAATAGGAATGCAGTTTTTCTTCTGAATCACGGGACTCTCTGTGTGGGGAAAAATATGAAAGAGGCAATGAAGGTTTGCTACGTGGTTGAAAAAACAGCTCATATTTATATTTTAAGTAAAAGCGTTGGAAAGTGCAGGATAATTCCTGAAGAAGATATTAAGGTAATGCAAGATTTCGCCAAAAATTCTTATGGGAAACAGTAAAACAAGTTGAGGTTATAATTTAAAGGGAAGAAAAAAATTATTTTTTGACTTTTAGAGGATGAAGGATATGAAAGATAGCGAAAAAACTGAAAAACAACTTATAAATAAATTATTTGATTTGCGTAAAAAAATTGCCGAGTTAGAAAATGTAAAAGGCAACCATAAACAAACAGAGAAAAAATTAGCAAAATCTGAAGAATTATACCATTTAATAGCTGAAAATACTGGTGATGTGATTGCTTTAACCACTTTTAATTTACGCCCGATTTATACCTATGTTAGTCCTTCCGTTAAAGTGAACACCGGATATAAATCCGAAGAATTAATCGGCAAATCTCCTTTTAATTTTATCCATCCTGACGACAAAAAGAAATTATTCCCAATATTAAAAAATTATGTTAATGCTAAATTAAAAAAGATTTTTATTAACAAAAAATTACCTACCACTAAGAGAATTGAATTTCGTTTTAAAGATAAAGAGGGAAATTGGCGATACGTTCAAAGTACTGTAAATATTGTGGGCAATCAACTGCTTTTTATCACCAGAGATATTACTGAATATAAGAAAGCCGAAGAAATAGTAAAACAATCTGAGAAGAAATACCGTACCCTCTTTAAAGATATGCCTGGAGTCTATTATCGTGCAGATAGAAAAGGAAATGTTTTAATTATTAATCCTACTGGAGCTAAATTGTTGGATTATGATTCTCCTGAGGAAATCATTGGGAAAAATCTTGCTAAAGATTTATATTATATCCCTGAAGACAGAAAAAGTTTTTTAGAAGAACTGAAAAAGAGAAGGGAGGGCGTAAAAGACTATGAAGTAACCCTAAAAAGAAGAGATGGCACCCCGGTTACTGTCTCCACTTCCAGCCATTACTATTATGACCAAGAAGGGAATATTGCAGGAGTGGAAGGTATCTTTATAGACGTCACCGAACGCAAAAAAATCAGGGAAGAGTTACAGGAGAGTAAAGAGAAGTATCGTTTATTGTTAGAGAATCAAACTGACCTGGTAGTTAAGGTTGATACTGAGGGAAGGTTTTTATTTGTAAGCCCTTCTTATTGTGAAACTTTTGGAAAGACCGAAGAAAAATTACTGGGGAATAAATTTATGCCTTTAGTCCATAAAGATGACCGGGAGGCAACTGCAAAATCTATGGAAAATCTGTATAAGCCTCCTTATGCCTGTTATATCGAACAGAGAGCGAAGACCAAAGATGGTTGGAGATGGCTGGCTTGGGCAGATAAATCAGTCCTGGATAAAGATGGGAAGGTAGTGGAGATAGTTGGGGTGGGGAGAGATATCACCAAACGCAAACAAAATGAGAAACTACAACAAGTTCTTTACAACATCTCCAAGGCTGCCAATTCCCCTATCTCTCTTGGCCAGCTTTATAAGGCTATCCATCAAGAATTAGGTACCATCATCGATACCACTAATTTCCATATTGCCTTGCTCAACAAAGAAGAAAACAGAATACGTTATGATTATTTTTTTGACGAGAAAGATGATATTTCTATTACTTTAGAATATGATAATGTTGGTTCACTTTCTGCTCATGTAATTAAGACTGGCCAGCCCCTTTTAGTCAATCGCAAACAGATTAATAAAATGATTGAGAGAGGAGAATTAATTCTATCTCATTTGGGTACCTTAACCGAAGAGACTCTTTGGTTAGGAGTACCTCTAAAAATAGAAGGTAAAGTAATTGGAACAATGGCCGTCTTAAGTTATGCTAACTCTAAGCTCTACACCCAGAAAGACATCAAAATTATGGAATTCGTTTCCTCCCAGATAGCTACTGCTATAAAGCGAAAACAGGACGAAGAAGCTCTTAATAAAAGCCAGCAGGAATTTGCCAGTCTCTTTACAAGCAGTCCGGAGGCTTTAGTTTATACTGATGAAAATAGCAATATACTAAATATAAATCCCCACTTTACAGAGCTTTTTGGTTATACCTTAGAAGAGGTGAAAGGTAGAAATATCAATGATGGGATGATTCACCCCTCCAATAAGATAGAAGAAGGAAGAGAATTAAGTAAAAAAGTGTTAAAAGAAAAGTATTATTGCGAAACTATCAGAAAAAAGAAAGACGGAACTTTATTCCCGGTAGCCATATCATCTTCTAAAGTTATAGAAATCAATAGCCAAAAAAAAGGAATAATAGGTACTTATACTGATATTACCGAACGCAAACAAAATGAGAAACTACAACAAGTTCTTTACAACATC
>NMQN01000195.1 GCA_003575245.1 Candidatus Atribacteria bacterium 1244-E10-H5-B2
ACATCTTTAAATCAAGCCATAGCAGATGGTGAACTTGATATGGGAATAACCGTAGATTTTATGATAAGAGAACTAAAAAATAAAAATCCCGATATGCTTATCGATTATATTTCCCCTGAAGAGGGAGTTGTATTAGTACCCAGTCCGATTGCAATTGTTAGAGATTGCCAGAATTTATCCGCTGCCCAAGTTTTTGTAGATTTTATTCTTTCCAAGGGAGGACAGAAACTTTTATCATCTCAAGGAATAGCACCTGTCCGGCTGGATGTTATTCCTCCTTCAGGAGTACCAACCATTACTCAGATGAAAGTTATTCCTTCAAACCCTGAGGAAATTCTGATGATCAAAGAAAATTCAAGAAATATCTTTACAGGTATATTTCAAGGAAAACAGGTTGAAGGAACCACAGAAAAAACAGCCACTCTTTATACCTCAGTTCCTATTAACATTATTGAGGAGTTAAGATATAAGTTTGAAGTTCAAAATCCTGGAGTATATTTAAAAATATATCAAGCAAGTACAGGTAAAATAATTGAAAAAATTAATAAGGAAATTAAGGAGGGTTTAATTCAAGCTGATCTCATCTGGGTAGCTGATTTCGCTGTCAGTGAGGAATTGAAGAAAAAGGGAGTTCTTCTACCTTATAGACCTCTTGAAGTAGCAGAAATGATAGAAATTTTAAAAGATAAAGATGGTTATTATACAGCCGGCAGACTCCTAATCATGGTTGTGGCCTATAATACTGATAAGATAACCACAAAACCTACCGGATATCGAGATTTGCTTAATAAGAAATATAAAACTCGGATAGGTCATGATACACCAGAGACATCTGGTCCTCTTTTGTATTTTATGGGCACATTACTTCAGGACAAAGATTTTGGTGAGGAATTTTTCAAAAGATTAAAAGAGAACTTGCCCCAGATTCAAACGAGTACCCAAACAACGAAGAAGATAGCCAGCGGAGAGCTGGATATGGGAATTACTATTGACTATACTGTTCGTAAACTCTTAAAGGAAAACCCAGGTGCACCTATTGATTACGTTTATCCTAACGATGGAGTAGTTTTAGTTCCTAGTCCAATTGCGATTTTTCAGGATACCTACCATCCTCAAACGGCGATGCTTTTTATAAGATACATCTTGTCTAAAAAAGGGCAGACTTTATTACGTGATTTAGGAGGATTTATGCCAGTGAGGTTAGACGTAAGTCCACCGGAGAAGATAGCCAGCATTACTCAACTGAAAGTAATTCCTTCGAATAAAGAATGGATAGAGGAAAACAGAGATTACATTATATCAAAGTTTATTAAAATTTATGGATTGCCAAAAAAGTAACAGAATGTTTGGCCTGATTACAAAATTTGAAAGGATTGGAAAAGTGGCAAAAAAATACCCAGAGCTTGTAACCAATGACTAAAAGATATAAAATAAATTTATAACATAAACTAACTGTTTTTAGGAAGGAAAGTGGTGGTGAGGTTTATGAAGATTTCCTATCAGATACTCTTAGTCTTTGTTATTGTTATCATCATTTGTTTGGGCATATCTGGTTGGTTTTTATTACAAATTAGCGAGAATATTATAATTGATAAAATCTCTGATGGAGATATACAATTGGCTCATCGAGTAGGGCAAGAGGTAAAAGCAGAAATGTCAAACATCAAACCAGTTTTAGAACTGCTTACTGCCACACAAGAGTGGCGCCAAATGGATGCGAAAGCAATAAAAAATAGCCTCAGCTTAACTGAAAATAAATTTCGAAATATTATAGAAATATATGTAGCAGATTTAGAAGGAAATCAAATTGCTAAAACCGGCACAAAGAAACTTGAAAATGTGTCAAAGATATGGAATTTTCAAATAGCTAAAGAGGGAGAAGAGATTATCTCTGATATCCTTCTGGACTCACAAACCTCAAAACCAATCCAGATAATTACCATTCCTATTATAGAAGATAAAAAAGTGGTTGGAGTATTGTCAGCAAAAATTGATTTCGAGAGAATGATGTTTTCCATTAAGAATATCGATGTAGGGAAGAATGGAAGTTTATTCGTTGTGGCAAGTAATGGCAGGGTTATTGTTCATACTTATATGGAACAACTTTCAGACCTTAATCTTAGCAAATCACCTGTAGTAGAAGCAGTTTTAAACGGTGAAAGAGGGGTACTAAAAGGATATATAGGTGAATTAGGACATCAGGTAGTGGGCTCTTATGTACCAATTTGGGAACTGGGATGGGGGGTTGTGATCCAAAGAACTTTAACAGATATTGGTACGGAGGTTGAGCAAGTACGGAATACCATATTTATGGCGATCATTATTTCTGTTCTTTCAGCTATTCTGGCTGGGTGGCTAATGTCAAAAATAATTACGAAACCCATTGGTCTATTAGCTAATGCTTCGGAAAAAGTTGCTCAAGGTGACTTAGATACTTTGGTTAATGTTAAATCTTCCAATGAGATTGGGGTACTTGCCTCTTCCTTTAATCAGATGGTGGTTTCTTTGAGAAAGTCGAGGAATGAGCTAGAGCAGTGGGGAAAAGAGATGGAAAAGAGGGTAGAAAAACGGACTGAGGAGTTAGAACATGCCAACCTTAAACTCCAGGAACTTGACCACCTCAAGTCTCTGTTCATTGCCTCCATGAGCCATGAACTAAGGACTCCTTTAAATTCCATCATCGGATTTACCGGCATAATTTTACAAGGGATGTCCGGGGAGATTAATAGCGAACAGGAAAAGCAGCTTACCCTGGTAAAAAACAGTGCCAACCATCTCTTGGCCCTCATAAATGATATAATTGATATAAGCAAGATAGAGGCGGGTAAAGTGGAGATTACTATCGAGGAATTTGACCTTTCCGTGCTTGCTCAAGAAATAATGGATTCCTTTGCAGTTGTTGTAGATAAAAAGGGACTTGAATTATCACTTACTACACCACCAAGACTTATAATCAAAAGTGATAAGAGAAGGACAGAGCAGGTTCTGGTAAATTTCGTAAGTAATGCGGTAAAATTTACCAATAAAGGAGAAATAGAGATAAAAATAGTAAAAAAAGACAAGATGGTAGAAATGTCAGTAAGAGATAATGGGATTGGAATAAAAAAAGAGAATATGAATAAACTGTTTAAGACCTTTAGCCGGATTCCCATCAAAGACAGGACAATAGAGGGTACAGGTCTTGGCCTTTACCTCTCCAAGAAGATAATTGACCTTTTAGGTGGTGAGATCAAAGCTGAAAGTGAATTTGGCAAAGGAAGTATATTTACATTGGTTTTACCGTTAAAACGATAACAGAAATAAAGTTGTAAAGTGAGGAGATTGATGTTTTAATCTCTGTAATCTGAATTTTAAAATCTGTGTTATCAGTTATTATAGGAGGTAATAAGATGAAAAGAATTTTAGTAATAGAGGACAATGAAACCAATATATACCTCATCGGCTTTATCTTGAAGAAAAATGGGCATGAGGTAATAGAAGCCAGGAGTGGTGAGGAAGGGGTAGAACTGGCAATAAAAGAAAAGCCAGACCTGATACTCATGGACATCCAACTTCCAGGCATTGATGGTTTAGAAACCACCCGAAGGATAAGGGAATCTGAAACAGATAGTGAAGTTCCTATTATCGCCCTTACCTCATATGCTATGACCGGGGATAGGGAGAAATCTCTTGCAGCTGGTTGCACCGGATACATAGAGAAACCTATCAATCCGGATACTTTCATGTGCGAGATAGAGAACTATTTTTAAGATAAGTTAAAATAAATATATAGGAGATAAAAAAGATGAAAATTCTTATAGTAGATGATATAGAAGAGAATCTCTATCTGCTGGAGAGCATACTGAAGGGGAGTGGGTATGAGGTGGTAACTGCTAAAGATGGAGTAGAAGCCCTTAGCAGGTTAAAAGAAGAATCTATCGATATGATAGTATCTGATATATTAATGCCCAGGATGGATGGCTTCCAATTATGCAGGGAATGCAAAAAAGACGAAAATTTAAAGAAGATACCTTTCATATTCTACACTGCTACTTATACCGAAAAAAAGGATGAGGAGTTTGCTCTGAGCTTAGGTGTAGAAAAGTTCATCGTAAAACCGCAAGAGCCAGAAGTATTATTAAAAATCTTAGAAGAGGTCATCGAAGGATACAGAAAGGGGACACTTGTTGCTCCCAAAGAGCTAATCAAAGAGGAGGAAATATATCTTACCGAATACAACAAACGGCTGATAACAAAACTTGAGAAAAAGGTACTTGACTTGGAGAAATCCGAGAAAAGATTACAAAAAACTATGGAAGACACTATCTATACTATCGGCAAGATTGCCGAGACCAGAGACCCCTATACTGCTGGACATCAGAAGAATGTCTCCCAAATAGCCATTTTCATAGCCCGGGAGATGAAACTTCCTAAAGATAAGATTGAAGGAATAAGGATAGCCTCTTTAGTTCATGATATAGGAAAGATCAGTCTACCGGCAGAGATCTTAAACAAGCCCACCAAATTAAGCGAAATGGAATACGGTTTAATTAAAGACCATTCTCAAGTAGGCTATGATGTATTAAAATCGATAGAATTCTCCTGGCCGGTTGCCCAGATTGTCCTCCAACACCACGAAAGATTAGATGGTTCAGGATATCCCCAGGGACTTAAAGGTGAGGATATACTTCTGGAAGCAAAAATAATCGGAGTAGCTGATGTGGTAGAAGCTATGTCTTCTCACCGACCTTATCGACCTGCCTGGGGTATAGACAAAGCCTTGGAAGAAATTTCCAAGAATAAAGGAATCCTTTACGACCCTAAAGTAGTAGATGCCTGCCTTAAGTTATTTAAAAGAAAAGAATTTAAGTTTTAGTCATCGTAAACTTAGAGATCCGAAAGGAGATGAAGAATAATGAGAAAGAGATTATTAGCTGGTTTAGCGATAGTTATAGTTTTAGTTCTCTTAGTTGGTTTAAATGTAGGATTTGCCAAAACAGTATATTTGAATATGGGTAGTACTTCCTCTACTTCTGGATTATACGCCTGGGCTGTAGCTACTGCTTCGGTAATTAATAGGGCTGATAATAATATAAGGGTTACCGTTATTGAAAGTGGAGCAGCACTGGATAATTTAAGACAAATTAAAGATGGTGCTTTTGATTTTGCCTTGTGTGTAGATTCTGCTTCTGCCATGCAGCTATATAAGGGCATAGGTACTTTTAAAAACGAAGGTTGGGAGCCAATAAGATGGTTATTCCTTAGAAATGCAATTACCAACAGACTTCATGTTCGAGCTGATTCAGGTATTAAAAATTTTGACGATTTAGCCGGAAAAAAATTCTGTCCGGGTTTTCCGGGTGCTTCTTCCACTGCCAATTTTACAAAATTCAACGAAGTTTTAGGGACCGGAATCAAATTAGTACCTGCATCATTAGGAGATGCAATTACAGCTTTTAAGCAGGGCAAGATTGATGGCTTACAAAAGTCGAGCTCAATAGATTCTTTGGATTCTTCATTAATCGAAGTTAATTTAAGAACTCCTTTAGCAGTTATCGGTTATAGTGAAGAAGATATGAAAAAGATAAGAGCAAAATATCCCTATATTATTTTCTTTAAAACAAAAAAAGGTGGCATTCAACAGCTTCCAAATAACCCGACGATTATGGAAGAAGGACAGGTAGTTGGGGCGGTTGCCTCTTCAAATTTACCCGAAGAAGTTGGTTACGAGATAGTGAAGGCTTATATAGAGGGCTTTGACACAGTTGCTGCGGCATATTCTGGTGTAAAAGGATGGTACCCCATTGCTGATACCTTTGATTTTATAGCCTCGAGTGGTGAAATTCCTATTCATGCCGGACTTTATAAGTATTGCCTGGAGAAAGGAATCGAAGTTCCGGAGCGTTTTATTCCACCGGAGTGCAAATAAGGAATAAATAATTAACTTGGTTTGGAGCTATTTTATAATTGTGAAACAGGAAAAAATATACTTAAATTTTTATATTAATAAGTGCATTGAGAGGTGCTTAAAATGATAAACTGGAAAAAGCCAAGCATGTTTTTTATCATAGTACTGTTATTGATTGCCTTTGTTTCTATAGTTTTAGCTTCTGATCTCCAGGTACCCAGTCTTGTGGTTATTCCTATTAGCGGAGAACCATTAACGAAGTTGACTTTTTATGGTGCTGGATTTGTTCCGGGAGAGAAAGTCAGAGTTATTCTTACTGTTGATGATGTACCATTCGCATTTGGTGAAGTTGGGACTGGAGGAATTGTAACCGTTAATGAGTATGGCGCCTTCAAACTTCAGCCTCGTGGGGGTATTCCGAAAGTTATGCTAAAACCCGGTGTCTATACTATCGAAGCTATTGGCGACAAAGGTTCAAGGGCTACTACACCATTAGAGGTTTTAGAGAAGAAAGAATAAAAGATAAAAAACACAGTATTTGGCAAGACAATTGGTTTGTTGTAAAGATGGCCCTTACCAAAAAAGGTGCTAAATTAAAGGAAGGAGACTGAAATCAAGTGAAGAGAAAATTAAGTTTGTGGATAGTAATAGTTTTATTACTCCTCAGTTTGTTTGGCATGTCAACAACAGAAGCTAAAACACTTTCCATTACCTATGGAGAACCATGGAAGGAGCTGATAGAACCAGCAATTAAGGATTTCGAAACAGCCACGGGAGTGAAGGTTGATGTGACTATGATTCCCTATGGAGTGGACATGGTTGAAAAAGTTTCGCTGGATCTTGCCGCAGGCGTTGCAACTGATATTATTATGGTGGATAGCTTCATGATACCAGCGTGGGCCGAGGCAGGTTATCTCTATGGGCTGGATAGTTATCTCGTAAAATGGCCAAATTGGGAGCAATACTTTCCCGGTATGAAAGGGATTGTCTCATTTGATGGCCTGCATTACGCAATTATGATAGACACTGATGTAAGAATGCTATGGTACGCAAGTTCCATCTTTAAGAAAGCTGGAATACCAATACCCTGGGAGCCAAAGAACTGGATTGATATATTAAATACTGCCCTGACCATTAAAAGGAAGATACCAGAAGTTGTTTCTCCTATCTTTATACCAATGGGGACAAAATGGGGAGAAGGTACTACGATGCAAGCCTTCTACATGATGCTACTTGGAGCCGATACCCCTGAAGGTGACCTTAACAGGCTTAGGGATTGGAAAGCAGAGAAGTGGGTTGTAAGCAGTCCTGCTATTGAGAAAGCCCTTGGCTTCTATCGTGATGTATTTATTACCTATGAACTGTGTCCAACAGAGCCACATTATGTCCCGGATGTTTGGGGCGAATGGCGAAGGATGATGCGAGATGGCGAAATTGGAATCGGTTTAGGAGGCTCTTGGGAATGGGTTGAGTTCTGGCCAAAAGAGGACTTACCACCTGAAGAAGAGAGAGAAAAGTTAATCAGATGGGCTCCAATGCCCAGCTCTGGCAAATTTAATGTACCTGAGATCTCCTGCATTTCTGGTGGATGGGCAATAGGAATCAATGCTGAGGCAAGAGATTCGGACTTGGCTTGGAGGTTTATGGAAATACTCCATACCAAAACAAGGGCTGCGGAATGGCTTGCTAAGACAGAAAAGATAGCTGTAAGAAAAGATGCAGTAGAAGTTAAGGCTTATGCAGCGGATAAGTATCTGATGGAAGCAATAAAACTTATGGAGTATTCAACCTACAGGGATACCTATCCGGGATACTCGCAAGTTTCGTTCTTTGTTCAGGAAGCTACCGAAGATGTATCTGTAGAAGGGCTAAGTGTTGCTATAGCTATGGAACGGTTCAAGTCGAAGATGATTAAAGAGTTCGGGGCGGATAAGGTTGAAACAATTCCATAAAATAGCGAATATATATGTCAGGATATCCAAATAATCTAAAAGGTGATGAAATTATCCTGGAAGCTAAAATTATAGGAGTAGTTGATGTTGTTGAAGCCATGTCTTCCCACCGACCTTTTCGACCAGCTCTCGGAATTTTTCTTTTCGGTTTTTTTAATCCTAAATATTTTACTTCAAATTAAAAACATACTACAGAGTTTAACAAATCATGTTCAATTTAAAACTACACAGGCTTGGAGATGATTTATTATAACAAATAAGGACACATCCCATTTTTTTAGACAATTAGTATTTTGCTTCTAAATTTAATAAATAGAGAAGGCATGCTAAATTAATAATTCGGTAATTTTATTTTAATGATTCTTAACAGACCCCAATCGCTTCTTCTAACTTTTGATATACCTTTTCAGTACCATCATTCATACAAAAGTTGCGAAACTCGTCTACCAGCCTCCATCATTGAAACCCTTATTCTACAATGGTTTCATGAACAAGAAAATAGGGCCAAGTTGTGTAGCTTTAAATTGAACATGATTTGTTAAACTCTGTAGTATGTTTTTAATTTGAAGTAAAATATTTAGGGCTAAAAAAAACCGAAAGGAAACCGTATGTTAAATCTTCCGGTATAGACACACTAAAAGGGAATGTTATTTTGGAGATCACACTCCTTTTTGTAGTTATAATTATAACACTAAAAATAAAAATAATTTTTATCTTATTTCTTAAAACATTCAAATATTAATTTTAAACGCTTTCAGCTATTCAAATTTAAATTCTTTTTCTTTAATTAATTTGATACAGGCATCAACCACTTCCAGATCAT
>NMQN01000092.1 GCA_003575245.1 Candidatus Atribacteria bacterium 1244-E10-H5-B2
ATAATCATACCGCAACCACTTTCGTCAATATGTATCGAGACATCACCCAAATGAGAATCTTTTCCTTCCAAAATTTCCATTACTTCTTCGTCCCCAAGACTAAAAGTTTCTCCCCTGTATTTTGTAATTAAATGTGCTCTTACTCCCACGATATTTCACCTCCTTTCTATTTAAGTAACCACAACCCCGGGAATTGAATCAACGCCCGAAGTTCTGACTGCTCTTTTAAGACTGCTAATAAAATACATATTCAATGGCAGAATGCTCAAAATAATATACCATTTTGCCGTCAGGAGTTCTCGATTTATAAAATCTTACATAAGGTTCTTTGCTTAATGGAAGTCCTACTTGAGAATTAAAATCTTTTATAAAGAAGGGATTTATATATTTTTTGAAAGTATTATAGGTTATTTCTTTTCCTTTCTCTATTATAAATTCTAATTCCTCTAAACTTTTTGGATTACTACAATCATATCGAAATTGCTTTATCACTTTAATTCTCCTCCCTTATATTAATAGTAACCTTGGTAAAGTAATCACAAGGCAAGGAATCATTTCGCAAGAGAAACAACTCCCTGCTTTCTGATTGCTTATCTATTAGTTAGCTTAAAGTTACCTACATTGTTACCATTGCTATCGTGTATCGGACAATCTTTGTAACCATCATTTATTTTTCCAAGTACATTATCAAGACAATATTCTATTGCTTCTTCTAAATTCTCTTCAAAAGCCGAATTTCTTGTTTCTATTCTTATCTTTAACATTATTTTACCCCCTTTCTGCAGGGGATTGTCTCTCCTGCGAAACAACTCCCCGCTTTCTGACTGCTTAGGATTTAAAGTCATACTCAAAAACATTGACTTGGCCGGCAAAATCCTCCCCATTGTTAGCCATCGCCAAGCCGCCCTTAAATCTCCAAAAAGTTATAATCTTTTTATTGAAGGTTGATCTCACTTTTCCAGCTTTGAGCCCAATTACCGGACCCCCCGAGACAGTGCAAACTCCTTCATCAAAGTATGGATTGGTGATATTCCAACCGGCCCGGACAATTTTATCGTCTACATTTTCAATAACCCCATAAGTACCATCTTTAATCAAGCAATTATCACTATTTTTAGCATAGACAATATCGCCAGGCTTTGGTCTGCTATTCTCTTTACTTACTACCGGTTTATCTAATAACCCTAAGAATCTCATTTTATAAAACCTCCTGTTCTTTCATTAAACTATTAATATATTTTTTAGCCTCTTCTAAATCTGTAAAATTTTTTAAATTTTCATAATATGGTAGTTTATAAGCCCAATAGCAAGTTTTATCTTTCGCTTGTTTAATTTCAAAGCAACCATTTTTATAAATTACTTTAGACATTCGATTTAACCTCCTAACATTCCTTCTTTTGAAAAACTAAAAATATCATTATTTCCTAAAATTATGTGATCTAAAATTTTAATTCCTAAGATCTCGCCTCCTTTCTTTAATCTTTGTGTTATAGTGATATCCTGTTCGCTTGGTTCTGCCTCTCCGCTGGGGTGATTGTGGCAAAATATCATACTGCAAACACTTTTTATGATTGCGCTTTTAAAGACTTCCCGGGGATGGACTAAGCCCTCTGTTAATGTTCCCAGACTGATTAATTCAAGATACAAAACCCTATTTTTAGCAGTTAAACCCATAGCCCAGAAATGCTCTTTTTGCTGATCAACTTTATCTTCATTTTTCAGGACTTCATAAAAAACCTTGGCAACCGCTTTACAATCAGAAATTTTAATATCAGATTTACATTTGATATACATTTAAGAACCCCCTTTATTTTATTTAGGACCCAAAGCAGGCTTAATAAGTGCCAGGCCTAACCTGACACCTATAAACCGGCTTTTTATATTTTGTCTTGTTCTACTAATCTTTTGAGATCGGCTATTTCGTGTAATTCCTTACTGCTTAAACGGTTAAAATCCAGATAGCAAGCCTCTCCGATGTGGTTAACAATAATATGTTCATCCCTTTCAAAATTTTCACTGGTACAGATAGCGGTTAAAATAGTGAATTTTGCCATCCTAAAAACCTCCTTTATTGATAGAGAAATGTTAAAATGCTTGTATAAAATAGGTATGATAATTAAATGTATTAAATACTAACCTTTTGCAACATTCTATAACCGAGTTCACGAATGGATCTCTTTATCCTTCATATCCGAACAATACCATAATTTAGCTTTATCCTCAATGTTAGAAGGCTTTTATTTAATTGTTTTAGAATATATACTTGACATATGTTTTTAATTGTGTTATATTAAGTTAGGCTTGAAAAACAAAGGCTCTCAGGACTTTGCAAATAAAAAGAAAGGAGGCTAAAAATGTTTACCAGAAAACATTTTAAGGGAATAGCTAACATTCTTAAAAAAATGTACCCGGTCAAAAGCGATCTCGAATGTACTGACTGTTTTAAAATCCGTGCTAACCAATATCAAAAACTAATAGATAAATTTGTTAGCTATTTTAGAAGTGAGAATCATAGCTTTAACAAGAAGAAATTTCTAAAAGCTATTGAAGGTTAAGCATTCAGATCCCGGGGGATTAAGTTAATCTCCTGGAGTGTGATTCCTTGAATTTAAGGTCTTTAAAAAATAAATGAGGGAGGTTCTTAAGATGTGGGATCTTAGACTCTACAATAAAAAGATGATCAGGATAAAACATAAAAAATTAGATCTTGAATATACTTTTACCTGGTGCATAAAAAATAATAAATATGTAGTGGTTAGGAATAAATATATTAACGGTAAATATGCTCCAGGTGGATGGTCAGAATTCAGGGTTCTTAATTTGGAGAGACTGCAAAGGTTAGTATTTAATACATTTAATTATCATACCTATTTTATACAAGCATTTTAACATTTCTCTATCAATAAAGGAGGTTCTTAAAATGGCAAAATTCACTATTTTAACTGCTATCTGTACCAGTGAAAATTTTGAAAGGGATGA
>NMQN01000256.1 GCA_003575245.1 Candidatus Atribacteria bacterium 1244-E10-H5-B2
TACCTCTCCTACAATAGCCATCGTTGTATTAAAAGCACAAAAAGAAAAGATTAATAATTTTTCCGTTTTGAGCGTAGCAAAGATTATACCCCCCGCAATGAAGGCCTTATTGGAAGGCAAAGAAGTAAACATCGATGGCTTTATCTGCCCGGGGCATGTAAGTGCGATTATCGGGAGTCGGCCTTACAATTTTATTGCTGCTCAATATAGTATTCCCTGTGTTGTTAGTGGATTTGAACCCTTAGATATTTTGCAGAGCATCTATATGTTGGTTAAACAGATTGAAGATGATAGGGCAGAGGTAGAAATACAATATGAACGGGCAGTCAAACCTGAAGGGAATAAAACTGCTTTGGATAAAATTAAAGAGGTATTTAAGGTGATCGATTCCGATTGGAGAGGGATAGGGAATATCCCCCTTAGCGGCTTGGAGATAAAAGATAAATATGGGAAATTCAATGCAAGAAAATTCGAAGTAGAAATAGAAGAAACTAAAGAATCAAGAGGATGCCGTTGTGGGGAAGTATTAAGAGGAGTAGTAACCCCGCTTGAATGTCCTCTTTTCAGAAAGGTTTGCTCTCCTGAAAATCCCCAAGGAGCATGTATGGTTTCTACCGAAGGCACTTGTGCTGCTTATTATAAATATAACTAGTCGTTAGTGAATAGTGAATAGTATTTAGTAGCGGATAGCGTTTAGAAATACAGTGATGAGTAATATGTAATGAGTAATGAGTTTATTTTTAAGTTTATAAAAACAGGTTACTTGTCACATATTACACATTACACTGCTTACTGGTAAACCGGTAAACTGGCTAACCAAGCATCAACGACTAAAAGAGGAAGGAAAAATTAACCATGAAAGAAGATAGAGTATTGCTGAGTCATGGCAGTGGAGGGAAATTATCTTTTAATCTAATAAAAAAATTGTTTTTGTCTAATTTTAATAATCCTTATTTGGAAAGACTTGATGATGGTGCAGTATTAAATATTGAAGGATTAAAATTAGCCTATACTACCGATTCTTATACGGTAGATCCTTTATTTTTCAAAGGAGGGAGTATTGGGGAGCTGGCAGTTTACGGTACAGTTAATGATTTAGCAATGTGTGGGGCAACTCCTTTGTATTTAAGTTGTTCTTTTATTATCGAAGAGGGATTCTCTTTAAGCTTGTTAGAAAAGATTGTTTTAAGTATGAGGGAGGCTTCAGTAGTTGCCCGGGTTGATATTGTAACTGGAGACACTAAAGTGGTGAATAGAGGGGCCGTAGATAAAATATTTATTAATACCTCAGGTGTGGGAATGGTAAAAGAAGGAGTAAATGTTTCTGGAAGTAATGCTAAAGTCGGAGATGTAGTTATGATAAATGGTCCCATTGGCAGCCATGGGATTGCGGTTTTATCGCAAAGAGAGGGTTTGAAATTCGAAACAGATATAAAAAGTGATACTGCTCCTCTTTCTTCTTTAGTGGCAGATATATTGAAAGTTAACAAAGATATCCATGTCCTAAGAGATCCTACGCGAGGAGGCATATCCACTACCCTAAACGAAATAGCTTTATCTTCAAAGGTAGATATTGAGATAAACGAAGGTGATATCCCTATTCAGGAAGAGGTAAGGGCAGCTTGCGAGATATTAGGTTATGACCCCTTGTACCTCGCTAACGAAGGTAAATTGGTGGCTTTTATTCCCCGGGAAATTGCACCCGATATACTAAAAAAGATGAAAGAAAATAAATACGGAAAAGAATCAAAAATTATCGGCAGAGTGGTAAGAAAATCGGAGGGAAAAGTGTACCTGAATACTATCATTGGTGGGAAAAGAATAGTCGACATGCTAACCGGAGAACAGTTGCCCAGGATATGTTAAAATAAATTACCAGTTAGCTGGTTAATTGGTTACTCGGTTAATTGGTTGAAAACAATTAGAAAGAATATTGAACCAGTCGACTAACTAACCAATAATGATTGATAAATTTTTATAAAAGGGGTCAAAAAAATTATGAAAGCGAAGAAAGAAAGTGTTTATGTTAGATTAGCGCGAGAAACGATTGAAAGCTATATAAAGCAGGGAAAAACAATTACTCCCCCCCTGGGTCTTCCCGGAGAGATGATTAATCAAAAGGCAGGGGTATTTGTTTCTCTTAAAAAAAACGGTAATTTAAGAGGGTGTATAGGAACTTTTATGCCCGTTCAGGAAAATATAACCCAAGAGATTATAAAGAATGCTGTTAGTGCTGCCGTTGATGACCCTCGTTTTCCTCTGGTAACAGCTTCTGAACTAGGCGATTTAACTATTTCGGTGGATGTCTTGTCTACTCCTGAAGAAATTTATGATATCTCAGAGCTTGATCCTAAAAAATATGGAGTAATTGTTAGCAGTGGCTACAAAAAGGGTTTATTGTTACCTGATTTAGAAGGTGTAGATACAGCAGGGGAACAGGTGGATATTGCCAGGCGCAAAGCAGGCATTTATCCCGATGAACAAGCAAAATTATATCGCTTTGAAGTGAAAAGATACCATTAGATAGTCGTTAGTCGTTAGTGAATAGTATTTAGTAATAAAATGAAAAACTAAGAGCACAAAACGCAAAGCCATAGCTCAAAATTAAAAATTTCAATATATATTATTCTATATTGAATTGAGTTTCATACATCTTGTTTTACATGTAATGCTGTAGTTACTCAATTCATCTATCTTTTATAAATAAATACTAGAACATACGATTGAATAAAGCGTATTCTATATATTTGAATTAAAAAGGCAGACACAAAGTCTGCCCCTACTAACTAACGACTATTCACCATTCACTAGCGACTATTTAAGGGAGTGATTTTTTAAATGAAAGAAGCAATGTTTTATGAATTAATCGACAAAGATAAAGGGATTATAAAATGTCTGCTTTGCCCTAAAGAATGCCTAATAAAAAAAGGCCAGGTTGGTTTTTGTCGAGCCCGGGAAAATATAAATAGCCAACTTTA
>NMQN01000768.1 GCA_003575245.1 Candidatus Atribacteria bacterium 1244-E10-H5-B2
CCTTTCATTAACCCGGAAGGATCGGTTGAAAGGAGAGCAATAAAGCCCCCACCGATCCCACCGGGTTTTTAAGGCCGTTTTACCGGCCATTGATTTAATTTTATTTCATTCACTGGCTCAGGGTATAAAGTAAACCGATACTCTCCACCTTTAATTTTCCTATATTTGATATAGCCCAGATCAGATAAGCGGGTTAGAGATTTATCGACTTCCCGGGATTCCACACCTACAAATCGGGACATTTCTTTCCTGTCTAGTTTCCCTTTCAATATATTCATTTACGATCACCTGCAATAATAATATTTGACATTTGCCCAAACACCCTTTAATATATTAAAGGGTGTTAGCCTGTATAATCTACTAAGAAAAAGGCTCACCTATTTTAGGAGGTAGCCTACTCTTGCGGGAAGGCTATAAAATCTTTAAAAGGGGAGTGTGTTAAACAACTATAACCTACCACTCCTCTTTTATCTTTTTAATCTAAAAAAAGGACACTACGGCTGTTTTTTATTACCCCCGTCAGTGCCCCCAAGATTACTTTTAGTGTTCAAAGTTACTTTCATTATAATCACTCACGAACCAATGTCAAGGGTCCTTCAGAAATAAATAAATTCTCCTTTAAATCCAATGTCGTTTAATTGTTATTCTCTCTCCCGGGTTTCTTCTTTTTATCGATAAATCCCTCAATAAGTTTTAAAGCCCCCGAATATTTATCTCTTTCTCTCTCTGTTAAATCTTCCTTCTTCAGTTCCGCCTTATAGAAAGATTTTGTTTCTTCTAAATTCCTTGAACTTAACACCATTTTAAACCGCTTCCTTTCTTATAATCACCACCTTTATATTAAATTTTAATATATGATTCCTTGCAGTTATTATGAAACCTTAAAATTGCTAATTCTGTCATAAGACCCTGAATCTTACACCTTGCGATATGAGGATTTGTGTCTGCTAAATTTTTAAATAGACCGAAAGCCCTGGCCTTTTTCCATTCGGTAATACTTTCCCTTAATTCCTTTCTGCTAAATCTCGTTAGATTCTCACAATTATAGCAATCCTCTTTACCGGTTTCGATATTCTTCAGGATATCCTCTAATTGATTTTCCTCTTTCCGGTAGTATTCTTTTCTCCGGTATTTTTGCCAATCCAGCCAGGTAGAAAGAAAACTGATAAGCGTCCTGAGCTCATCATACCTGCCGGGTAATACGTGCCTGGCCTTTTTCTCTTGTTCTAACCTTTCCTTAATACCCTGAATCTCTTTAACGGTTACCATTTCAAACATTACAAAACCCCCTTTTCCTTTGATTATTTTGACTGATCAGTTAAACACTATCCCCCTCATAGCGTAAGTGTGTAGTAAATAGAAGGATTTAACACACCTGATATAACTTGACTGTTTAGAGTAGAGCTAAGTCTATATTCTTAACCTTTATTTCTTTATAATGAGCTATCCCTTTGTAAAGAGGATTTTCTAAAATATACTTAACGGTCCGGCCATACCATTTACCTTTACCACTTGAAGTGGGAATATTCAGGTTATTCAATTCCCGAGCTATTTCTCTTAATCCCATTCTTTTATATCTTTTCATTTTGAAGATCAACCGGATAGTTTCGGCCTGTTCCTCATCGATAATGAGAGTTCTGTTTTTAGAGATATAGCCCATCGCAGTAGAGCCACCGGAGAAACCGCCTTTTTGAGCCTTATTGATCCTTCCCGCTAATAACCTCATAGTGATAAAAGCCTTCTCTAATTCGCTTATTATTCCCATAAACTGACGAAAGGCTTTTCTCATCGGGTCTTTACTTGATAGATCCGGCTCTTTTATGCTAAGGAGTTTTATATCAAGCAGTTCCAACTTCTTAATTAAGTGTTCCTGAATATAGAGATCCCTGGCTAATCTATCAAGTTTATAAATCAGGACCCCCTTTATATCTTTGTTATCTTCAAGATAATTAAATAATTCTGCTAAGCCCGGTCTGTTTTCCAGTTCTGACGATCCAGATATTGCCTCGTCTTTGAATATCCTTACCAGTTCATAATCGCTTTCGTCGACATATTCCTTTAAGGCCTTCTCCTGGATCTCGATAGTTCCTTCTTCCTTTTGGCTATCCGTAGAAACTCTACAATAACCCACTAACTTAGTTAGCTCTTTATTTTTGGTTAATTTATTCATATTATCGCCTCTTTCTTTATCCTGCTTAAATATCCCCTGCCCCCTCTGAAAAAACGTTTATTTAAGGGGGCAGGGATCTCGGCAACCCGGGTCTGTTCTTTTAGTCCGACCGGATCACCGGGATAGCTTTTAATAACCTCTATAACTTTTGTTATTATGAAATACTGTTTTATGATCATAGGCAATAAATTTTTTATGCTTTTCTCTTTCGTCGACTTCCTTTATTAAAGGACGGTTCTTCGTCACAAAATCGTCGCTTAGAAAATGAATCAAACAACCGTCCCCTGTAACTATTCAGTTATGAGACTTTTTTGCAATTATAGTTCTTGTTGCCGAAGCTGTAGCCCCTTTATCATCTATTACAGTAAGTTCAACTTTATAACTTCCGATAGAGCTAAAAGTATGATTTAATGTCTCCCCACTTCCGGTGTTTCCATCCTTAAAATCCCATGCATAACTTATAATATTCCCATCAGTATCATAAGAATTAGAGGCATCAAAGTAGATTTCCAGAGGCACCACTCCTATTCTGAAGTTAGCAGTGAAACTTGCTATGGGTGATTGATTAAGAGATTCTGTTACGGTTATAGTTTTTGTTGCCGAAGCTAGAGCTTCTTTAATGTCTGTCACAGTAAGTTCAAGTATATTTTCTTCTATTAGCATTTTAACAACTTTTTTGGCAAGTGAATTGGCTAAAGTATTGTAATCCGCGAATGCATTACCCTTTGTGATCGATGTTGCTAACCACGCGACTTGCCCCGACCTGCTATCAAATAAGCGAATTTCAAATTTAACATTAGGTTTGG
>NMQN01000002.1 GCA_003575245.1 Candidatus Atribacteria bacterium 1244-E10-H5-B2
AAATGGGGTTTTAAGGAAATAGTTGACAGTGTAAAGGTATTTTAAGGGCATCAAATGTTTAATTTTTGGACTGTCGATAGTATAGTTTCCAACTGGGCTTCTATGTCCTTTAATCCCGACATCTTTCATGAATTTTCCCAGGTCTTCTTCACTGGGCTTCTTCCTTTTTTTGGCCTCCATCTTTGCCCAATAGATGAAATTGGCTCCTATCGACCCAGGGTCAGTTTCAGTTTCACCTTCACCTTTATTCCACTCGATAAACTCCTTTAAAAATGGGACCATATTCTTCGGTTGCCCATCGTAGTGTTTGTAGACATCTACTTCCCCGAAACTATCTCCTGAGATTACCCCGAAACTTACTAAGCATCTAGTGCTCATTTTTTACCTCCTTTAATTTTTATTTTCTCCTTTAACCTCTCACTTCCTACCATTCTTCTTTTGCTGTAGTTATTTCCTTTCTATTTAATCCTGAGGGCAGTTAATTGACCTGCCCCAGTTTTCGTTTTTAATTATTTAACCTACTTTGTCAGTCTTTATTACCCCATTTAGTATATTAACTTCGTTATGGATATTCGTGGCCCGGCAAATAATAATATCTAAATCTGCCAAGTGTCTTTCAAACCAACCAAGTGGTGGCTCTGACTTAGATTTTTGTTCGTCTTCGTCTTCAAATGGTGCGTCTGGTGCATCTATTAATGGCAATAGACTTTTATTCACGTCAATTATTATACTCTCAATAGCACTTAGACCTTTCAATAATTCTTTTGTGCGATCATCTATTTCGCGTACTAAATTAATTTCTCCTGAACTTTGGCATCTTACTTTACTTTGTCTATTCATTTCTAAGATCTCCTTCCATTTTTTAGGGGCAGATCAAACACAGCTCTCATTTTTTATTTGGATTGTAATGTTCACCGTAAATGCGTTCTACCTTTTCTTGATCTGTTATCTTCGCTTCCATTTCTCTCGGTATTTTTATTCCCGCCTTTTTGGCTAATATTTTTACCGCTTCAGAAAAATCAACTTTCTCAAGCCTCATAATAAAATCAACTATATTAGTACCTGCTCCACAATCAAAGCAATGAAATGATTGCTTACTTGGGCTAACCATAAAACTATTGTTTTCAGATTTACAGAATGGACATTTGCCCTTAAATTCTTTTTCTAATGTAGTCGGGTTTAGCTTTACATATTCCGAAATAATTTTAACAATATCCCTTTTATCTTTTATCTCTTCCGAGAATTTACCCAGTGTCGAAGCCTCTGTCAAAGTCACGGGTTCGATATACTTTATTTCGATATCAGAAGGCCAATCATTCCATTCTTTCGTTTCTTCTCTTCCAATAGGAAATTCCTCTAACAATCTATGTAATGAATTAGCTAATACTTTTTTAAATGGGACAACTTCCTCAAAAGTATCCATTCCAGGGTTAAGATATTCATAATTTGAAATAAGTTTCCTCGTTTCATCTAACAGCAATTTTTCCACTTCTGAACGGTCAATATTAGCACAATATTGTTTAGTGTAGGTCCAGACTATATAATATTGTTCTTTTTTGATTCTTTCTTCCTTCAAGTTATTCACCTCCTTTCTATCTTTAATTTATATGTATTGCCTGTTCTGCTTGAATTTTCCCTTTAACCATCCCAATTCCTTTATTTTAGGCAATATCAATCTTCTGGTATCATAAGCACCATCAGACAAATTTTTATTAAAATCATTATTCATATATTCTACAACCTCTTTCTTCAGCTATTTCGATAGTGCTTTGATCTATTTCGCATCCCTTGGCTCTGCGGCCAAATTTACCAGCCGCTACTAAAAATGTACCACAACCAGCAAATGGATCTAAAACCAAATCTCCTTCTCGCGTACTATGCCTTACAAACATTTCTGCTAATTCGTCAGGCTTTTGCCATTCGAACTTTCTGTCTTTAGATCTTGCCGGATGTATGTATTCATGGACTGATATCTGTTCCATAATTATTTCATTGTATAATTTTGTGCTTTCTTTGCCACTAAAATAAAGTATCATTTGATAATTTTGAATATATCTATAATCAGGTCTAACTCCTAAGGTATTTTTATATGTCCAAATCAAAAGATTTTCTAAGATTAAATGGTTCGGGGTGTCTATATTTAAATATGCTTTGACTTCTTTAGGATATGCCCCAATAAATATGTATGCCCGCCCGGTGATTTTTACCTTATTGAGAGCCATTGGTAACCAGTCTTGAGCAAATTCATCAATATTATCAATATCAGTCATAAAAGGTGGATCAGTTAAGAGCAAATCACAATCCTCTTGTTTGGGCAGCCAATCTTTATATGATCCTAAATAAATTTGCGGTGTTGTCATTATCTTTTGAGGCTCTTCTGTTCCTGGCAATGCCTTCCCTAACATTCCCTTTATCCAATTTCTTAGAAGTTTATCTATTTTAGGCTTAACATATTCCTCTACAAATCCTGTAAAATCATTTTCGTATTGTTTATATAGGTCATGCCATTTTTTGAGATTTTCTCCTTTTTTGCCTGTCTGTCTTTCTAATTTTCTATAACTGTTGTCCCCTACCCCCCAAGAGGTGGGGGACACTTCTATTGCTCTACCTTTCCACCATTGACCAATATAAATACCGCCCATTGCCTCACCATACTTATTACCATAATTAATAATCACCTGTTGGTCTATATAATCTAATTGCTCCTTTAAATTTTTGCCCTTTATTATTAAGGATTTATCCGATGTTTCCATTTGTTCGCCTTCTTTCTTTATAGAAAACCCAATATTTTTTATATTTTTTTCATAAGTATTTTGACTCATATTTCATCTCCCCAACTTACAAATCCTTCTATCTCTCTTCTGCTAAACATATCTAACTTTCGACCATCTGTTACCCTTCTTAATAATTCATAAAATTCTTCAGGTTTTTCGCTATGCCCCGTTCTTTTCGCACTAAAGCAAGTAAAGAAATT
>NMQN01000787.1 GCA_003575245.1 Candidatus Atribacteria bacterium 1244-E10-H5-B2
GAAATGGTGAATAAATATTTGCTTTGTGCAACTTCTTTAGTAAATATATCTTTCCACGGACTTTGTGGAACATTAGACGTTATTCCAGATATTTTCTTAAGTAAGTCTTCACTTCTAGCAAGTATAGCGATATTTTCATTATTTAATTCAATTTCTCTCTCACGACATAAACTAATAAAGTTCTGTATTATTTCTTCGTAACAATCTTCATTGTATCTCCAAATTTCCGGAATGAAATCAAAATCTTTAACTTCATCGTTTATTGCACTTATTTTACAATTTAAAGAAGAAAGATTTTGTATAAAATTACATATTTTCTGTGAACTTCGTAAACTTTCATTAAGTGAAATGGTATGATAATGCTCGAATTTCTCTACAAACAATTGAGGTTTAGCCGTTCTCCATTCATAAATAGCTTGATCCGGATCACCAATAAACATTACTTCCTTTAATCCGTTATCAATTAATAAATCTATAATTCTCATTTGCACTTCAGAAGTATCTTGAGCCTCGTCCAACATCAACACTGGAAATCTATATACAAGCGCTTTAGCAATTGTATTATATTTTTCTAAAACTCTCATTGCAAAATAATTAGCATCCAATTGTGTTGCGTATCCATTCCTGTATAATTGATCTTTTACACGTTTACAATATTGATGACCGCATCCACATTTCGGGAAATGAGGTCTTGAAGAAAAATCTTTTAATTCATGGTTTGCATTATATGAAAAACTATTTATCTTACATGCTCTATTGCATTCCCTTTCCTTGAAATAATAAGGTGCATTTCTATCGCTAACAGGATCCCAATCATTATAAGGCGGACCAATAAATTTTGGACTATCTTCACAATTCATAATTATATGCCCAAAAGGGAGAAACAAATATCTATTTATAAAACTGTCTATTGAACCTAAAAAATGAGGATAGATATTGGATGCTTTTTCTTCAATGCTAAATTCTGTAAATAGAAATTTATCAATTTCTTTCCAAGCAACATTTGTAAATGAAAGTACTGCAATTCCTCGATTTGTATATTTCCAAGATTTATATAAGTTTGCAAAACGAGCAGCAACCGCGATAGTTTTACCACTCCCGGCGCAAGCCTCTACAACAAATATCCCATCTTGATTCTTAATACCTTTCTGTTTCCCCGTCAGTTTAATCAATTTTTGTTACCCACCTAATAGCTTCTAGTATATATTCTGGAACTTTAAAGGAATGTCTCAATTCATCATCTTCTTTCAACTTAACCGATAATGCTTGAGAAAATTCTCCTTTATCCCTATTTTGCTCCAATTTCTCAGTAAAGCAAATCGCTTTTTCATGAATATTTTCACCTATAATTTCTGTTTGGCTATGATTAAGATCATTTTTATAAACATCAATTAGTATGTCTTTGTTTTTTAGAAATAATTCATACTCAAAAGTTTTTTTTGCTAATACTACTAGCAAATTATCAGATTTCAAACTCTTTGCTTTTTCTGCTCTTGGAGATATATTTCCATTTTCATCTCTATCATTATCAGTAATTAAGGCACATTGAATATTTAAATTCTTTGACACATCTTGATTATTAAATAATTTTGCAAAAGGCTCAAAAGCGACTCCACCTATATTTATTACTTCAACTCCACTCTTATCTAGATTATATTTATCTGTATTTAAATCCATGATAGAAGCAAAAACAGGAAGTAACAAAGCCTCACTTATTCCCTCTACCAAAATAACACTTCTAGCAAAAAATAATTGAGACTTTGTTACATCAAGAAATCGTTCAAGATATTTTTTATGTTTGGAGTTTAAAGGTATATTTTTTATTGGGACGCAATTTATATTATTATTTTTATTGTATAGAACTATTGTATTATCAATGTTTGTTTTTGCAGTTATCGTAGGTGAATGAGAAGTTATAAAAATCTGAATATTTTCTGTCTCCATTTTTTTAAAATATTCAAATAATACATTTTGTAATTGGGGGTGTATGTGAGCTTCTGGTTCTTCTATTAGTAAAGCTATGTATGCTTCTAGCTCTGCATTTCTTCTTTCTATTAAACCCCCAAGCACTGTTGCCATGTATATTAAATTATTTAAACCGAGCCCATTTTGATATATTTCAAACATTTTATTAGAATTATTATATAATTCTTCTAAATCATTTTTATCTTGAATGGATATATCTTCATCAATTTTTATGATATCAATAAAATTGTCTTTGAAAATTAAATCTTTAGTTTCAGTTTCTTCGAAATATTTATCTATTATTACACAATTATTTTCTTCAAATTTTTCAGTAATTTCTGTTTTCTTTATTAAATTTCTATTTTGAGTATTTATTTTTAGTGTGTCTACAATTTTCTGGAATTCTAAAGATAAAAATTCTATATTAATTTCCGGAATATTATACTTATGTGATGTACCTTCAAGATGAGTTGAAATCTTTTCTTTTGCTTCTTTAATTAATTTATTCCAGTCCTCTTCACTTTTAATGTTATCGTTAATTATTTTTTGCAAACGCTTTCTCTCTTCTTCATCATCAACTAATTTAATAAAAAGTTGGCCTAATTGACTTCCTCTTCTAGGAATTAAATCTCTTTCTGCATTTCTTAGGGCATGCAAAGAAACAAAATAAAATAATTCCATAACCTCTGGCGGTATCTGGCCCCCTTCTTTTTCTCCTCCCCAATACCTAAATATAATTTTTTTAGTTCCTTTTCTTGTTTCAAGAAAATATCTAACATGTAATTCGATTTTTAATTCTTCTTCATCATCATTTCCTTTTAGAGATTCATCCAAAGATAATAATTCATAAAATAATCCCTCTTCTTGCTTATTTAGATCTGAAAAAAATAAATCAAACCCAATTGGGCTGTTAATTTCTCCATATTTATTCACATAAAAATCTTCCTCATTTACATATATTTCTCTTCTTGGTGTTCCTATACTATAAACTAATCGAAGAGCATCGATTACTGCTGTTTTCCCAGTATTATTTTCACCGATAATAACATTTAGGCCTTTTTGAAATTCCAACTCTAAGTTTTCTATTCCCCTAAAATTTTTTATTATTAATTCTTTTAAATACATTATTCATATCTCCACCTTATATATTATTAATTTGACATATTTCTACTATTTTTATTTCTTTTTCAGTTAGTTTTTAAAGGATAATAGGAAAAGACATCTATTTATCGCAAAGGCGGTATTAAAGAAAATAGGTGTCTATTATTCCTATTATTAATATAAAATTAAACACTCCTAAGTTCTTTTTCGAATACATTCTCATCGATATCTTCTTTAATGCGTTTCCTGTAAAGTTCGATAATTTTCCCGATAGATACTTCTTTTACATCTATTTCATCAATTTCCTTAATCAATCGTGTATTCCTGGTTCTTGTAATTATCCATACATTTTTATTACAATTGCTAATATTAATTCTTTTCCTATTATATTCGATAATTCCTTTTTTCATTTGGTCACAAAAGTTTTCTATTTGTGTTTTTTTGCTCTCTTCGTATCTAGAATCAAGCGTACAATCATACAAAACCGCAAAATTTCTGAATTTAAAAAAACCATCTGCTTTCCCTTTTTGTTTTTTAAAACCAAATCTATGGCTGTTATGTATACCCAGACACCTAATTAAATAGTAAGTATATTCCTCAAATTTTCGCCAATCATTTGTCATTTTTAATTCGGTAAAAAAACTAGGATCAAAAATACATTCTTTACATATTTTCTCCTCTGTTTCTTCCTCATCAACATACCATCCCTCCGAGTAGTTGGAATATTTTTCTGGACAAGGTATTGTATCTTTAATAATAACTCTAAAATAAATACATTTTTTACCGTCCCTTCGTATTCCTTCGTTAATTTTTGCAACTTTCCCAATCCATGAATTTTCTATTGACCTTGTTTCTTTGTTTATTTTTATGAAAATAGTTTTTGTATTATCTTTAAGTTTTGATTCATTCATATTTCCCTTTAGCATTCTGGTAGTAAAATAGGTAGAACTATCTCTCAAATTATTCCAATGATCCTCCCAATTTGTCACCATAATATAAATCATTTCAATTACCTCCTTAATTTAAATAAAGACAAAATAGGGATACATCCTATTTTTTCTATGGTTTAGCTTTCCATTTTACGAGGTCTTCCTTTGGGACATCTATCTATAATAATACCTAAAGCCCCAACCATTTGGATAAAAACTCCTCAGATCCTATAAGTTTTCCGCAAAAAGTTACCGAATTATTGACTTGGCACATCTATTTATTCACAGCTGGTTATTATAATTAAATCCTTTTCCTAATGAGGTTTCTGTTGCCTCGATACTTATAAACAGCTGTTTTCGCCTGGCCATAACTGAAGCCCATTTCCTCTAAATGCCTTATACATTCTTTCGGTTCCATATTACAAGCGTTAAAATTATCTAAGATTCGATCGTATTTTTCTTGTGTCATCCTAGGTCCAACTTTTAGATGGTTTTTGTGGTGAAGATAAACATACACTCCATTTTTAGCTTGTTCGTGAGAGGCGCCGGCATCAATAAGGATCCTTTCGCATTTAGAGTACGATAACCCCTTTTCACGAGCATTATACTTATCAAGAATTCGAGTATATTCACCTTGTTTAAAATGTTGAATACGTTCATTCATTTTTTTACTCCTTTAATTTAAAGAAATGGATCCCATTTATTCAAGACATTTAGATTTATTTACCGGGGTCAAATTTTTATTCTTGACAAATAGTTTGATTAACTGTCAAGGATAAAGATTTCTCCCCCTTCTATTTCTCTGAGCAGAAACAACCGTCCCCTGTCATGCAAACATTTATGGGTTATAAAGCCTATTAAATTATTATATATTAACTAATTAATAAATAATTTATAGATTTGAAGCTGAAACTTTATTCTTAGTAGCATCAATAATTACTGGTTTGATTCTAAATTTTATTTTTTGATTTAGCACTCTCACTTTTTCTTCTATTTCTTGAACTTCGCTAAATTCCTCATCCGTATAAACAATTACTATAAAATAACCAAGATAAATTTCCTCAGATTTTAAATACTGGGGCAATTGTCTATTTAGACCATTCCAGAACTTTGAATTTCTTGCAAGTTTCACCTCTAAAAGTACTCTATTTTTGTAACCTTTAGAAAACTTAAAATCAACAGGGCCTTTTCCCACATTAGTTTCTTTACTAATATCAATATTGTTGTGCTTACAATAAGGCTTTACTACGCCAAAAAACAACGATTGGGCGGCTTCTTCTTTTTTACCTCTTTCTCTTTCATCATCCCACAAAAGTTTATATCCAGAATTATCTTCTACAAAAAGTTTAAATGATTGAATAATTTCTTCAATTACATTAACAAATTCTTGATCATTATTGGCAAATAATTCTAGTGGTCTACTTTCTGCAAACCTCGATGCTTTATACCACTTATATAAACCAGATTTATCATTTTTTAAATCATAAGAGTTGGGGGATAATTCTTCAACTTTTTCAGTAAATTCCTCTACCCAAGAAGGGTACTCCCTGGCAATTTTTATTATCTGAGATTTATTTAGTGATTTTTTTATTTCATAATTTAAATCATCTCTAAGTTCCGCATTTTTATTAGTCCATATGTAATCCCGAAACTCTTCCGGAGATATTACAGGTAATTCATTCAGAAAATTTTTAGGTACTAATATAATAGATTTTCCAGAATAAGGATTTGAAGGCAATCGTTCGTTTCCATCTAACCATCTTAAAAATTCAAAATCAAACTCCAAATGCTTAATTTTGAAATCTTGCATTTTGATTCTCATTTTTTTACAAATAGATTGTGTATATTTAATAAATTCTTTTTTCAATATATTTGCTGTAATATCACTAACTCTATCGCAACCTATGCCCTCACAAAATATTGCTACTTCTTCGAAATGCTTATAATTTTTTATACCTTTTTTAATAGAAACATATATACCTTCAATAATTTTATCTCTATAAATATCTCCGGAACCTAAACCCCTAATTCCTTCATTCGTATATCCCAAGCATAACTCAGATACTTCTGGAAAAAGCAATATATTTAATAGCTTCCTGTAACTATTGGTATATTTGTTTCCACCAGATCTGGCAGCAAGTTCAAAAGCTTTGTTAAAAAAAGTAATTAATTTATCATGACTGTTTTTAAATAAAATATCATTTGATTTAAATATTAAAAAAGGATCGATGAATAACCTTGTATCTCTGATTAAAATTGGATCAAAAAAATCATATTGATTAGTATGTTTAATACCATATTCTTTTGAAAATAACATAAAAACCTCCTAACTAATAAAATAAAAAAATTTTACCGAATTATTGAGCTAGTGCACCCGTCCCTATTTATTCTAAAGCCCTTTAACTAACCAATATGTTTTACTCTTTCTCGAAGTATATATCTGGGGTAATCGCCTTCATCTTCTGGTTTTTCCTGGCTTACTAATTTATACAAATCAGGCTTTAATCCATGTTGTGTTTGTTTTACATAAAATATGCAAGCATCGGGTGAAAATATTTCTGAAGGTACTATCCATCCACCAGTATTCCAAAGAGATATGAATTTTCCATTTACCCGTACTTTTCTATCTGATTTTAGTATTCTTCCGCCATGATGAGTGTGTCCGAAAACAAAGTGAAAATCTTTTTTTACTTTGTTTTCAATCCCACAAATTTTCTCCAGATACCATCTTATTCTTTCACGTATATAACTATCTAGTAATGTTTTGCTATCTTCCTTAAATGTTGTTCTTCTTATTGACCGTGATCGACCAAACCCTAACCATAATTTACGAAGCCAATCAAATCCTATTTCTATTAGTCTAAATCTACTAATTCTATACCAAATAATATTCATAAGACAATAGGTTTTCTCTTCCAAATCCTCAAGATTTTCAACATTTATACATCTCATGGACATATATTTATCTAGTGTCCTCGAAAATAAGTGTCCATGATTAAAAAAATAAAAAGCAGTATCTGTCTCAAATCTATAATTAGGATAGTATATTTCAATTTTTTCAGAATGGTAGTTGCTTGGTAGACAATTATTAATAAATATTTCTTTGTTTGAGATAGATGAATCAACTTTTATTTTAGGAAAACAATCTCGAAAATTATCCTTTCCATATTCTTTCTTTAATAGTTCAACCCAAAGATGGTGATCATGATTTCCTGGAATATATACTATCTTGTCGATATTCACTTTATCTAACAATGAGGTAAGAAAAACCTTGGCATTTTTATAAGCTTCCTCATCAGAAGCTACGGAAAGATCTACTATATCACCAATGAGGACTAGCTGTTCTATGCCATCATCAAATTTTTTATCTCCTTTGGAAATTTCAATAATTTTTTTAATTGTGATATCAATTAGATTAAAGCGATCTCCGCTATTAAACAAAACACTTTCAGGCTCTCCTAAATGCAAATCTGATAATGCCAATATTTTTAATTTTTTCATTTTCCTCCTCCCACCTAGATGGTAAATCAAAAATCCTTTCTACATAAGCAAAAAACTATTAACAATGATTAAAATACTAAAAATTCGGAAATTAGTCTCAATTTTTGACATAATTATTTAAAATTAAAGAGCCGGATCTTCACATTTGACTTACTGTAATTTCTTAAAATATGATGAAGGTACGATAAAAGACCTTTTCCTGTTTTAGCTTTATAAGTATTTTTTCGAATAAGAAAATAAAAAAGACAGAATAAGAAAATAATGATATTATCAACTTACTCTGTCTTTTTACCTGAGAGATTCTTCCTATGTAGTTAGGAAATAATTCTTTTAGTAAACTCTGTAAGGGTTTTCCTAAAGATTAGGAGTTGCCCCGTCGGTGCTTTTTAGTATAAAGCTCTCCAGAGTTCTGTCCGGTAACAGTCCTTTTGCCTGAAAGTTTGGATACTTTTGGTATCTTGCCTCTTCGGCTCCTTTTCTTTTGTGATGGAAAGAAAAAGTCTCTCCCGTTACCTTCATACAGGTTACGATATTAAATTTAATTAAAGTTAATATGTTATATATACGACATAAGTTTTAAAAATCCTTCTTTTTGCTTTATTAACTATTTTTAATAAAAGCATATAAACTTTCTATATCTCAGTTATTTTTTCATACAATTCTGGTAGATAATTTTGACGTAACCTGAATTTAGTTCCGTGATTATGTCCTGTCCTTGCATCAAAATCCACTAAAGCTGTGTTTTTTTCTAAGGCTTTGATAAATTTATCTATACTAAATTTTTGTAACATTAAAATTTTATTATAATGAAAATACTCTTCACCATCTTTTTTCTTCACTTGAGCTTGAACATAAAAACAATTGAGCAACTTTGTGCCTGCTTTGTGGAATAGATCATCAAAACCCCAATAGGGCTGCGGATTTATTTCATCTAAACCAATTCTTTTATTTACTGATGCAATCCACTCTGAATGATATTCTGCAACTGTATTTGAGTTAAAGGAAACTAAGACTTTTCTTTCACTCCTATTGATAACTATTTTAAAACCTCTATCGCTTCTATTCTTGCCACCAATAGTTTGTCGAAAACTCATTTCATTTATTTGATAACGAGTCCCAGCTTCTTTGTGAGGCCAGCCATATTTTAGTAAAAATATTCGGGGTACAAATCTTAGGACTCTTGGGGAAGGTTCCATGTGAAATAAAGTTGTCAAAGATGAAGTATTTGTTCTTTGAGTTTTTAATTCCCATTCAGCAGCATTTGGAAATGGTAAATTATTTTCTTTAATACCAAGTAAATCTTCTAAGGTATTTCCAATGCCTCCTACGTTTCCTGGTCTTGTATTTTTTATCCAACCCATTTCTTTTATTTTTCTCAATTCTAGAATTAATTGATCCTTAGTAAATATTTCCATGTCATATTCCCTCTGTTTTTAAAATTGTTTTTAAAAAATCTATAATTTTTACTTGTCCTTTTTCTGCATTATTATTAAATGTTTAAACCCTCTAAGATAAAAATTATATCTCTTCGCTCTCTCATGCCATACAAAGGTGTTAGAAGATTGATTGTGCCTTGTAACACATACAAGATCAACCGGTGTAAAATATTTTTCAAGAATAGAATATATTTTAAATCCCACTGGTGTGAATTTTTTCTTTTTTGCTTGGTCTCCGATTAACCAGGAAATATACTTTTCCGTTTTTAAAACCCGATGAGCTTCTTTTGCAACTTTCTCCATTTCTTCAAAAAATACAGGATTTTCACAAGATATTTTGCCAATATTATCAGGATGATTATTATATTTTATGTTGTCTGAATAGGGGGAATCAATAAAAACAAAATCTACAATTTCATTATTTAACGGTAATTTTCTTGCATCTGCTTGTTTTATATCTACCCGGTAAGGAACAATATCAAAACCTATTACTTTTCGATTCTCTTCTTTGCAAACATCAATAGTAGTTCCGCTTCCACACATTGGGTCTACTACTAAATCACCTTCTTTAGTATATCTTTGAATTAAATTCCAAACAATAAAAGCGGGGGTCACACCGGAATATTTATTGCTTCCGTGGGGCTTGTCTCCATAATTTTGAGTTGGAAAATCCCACAATGTTGTCGTTTCAAATTTAGGTTTTTTATCTGCCATTTTTTAGTAATCCTCGCAGGTCTTCAATAAAATGTTCAAATAGTTTGACTTTATTGCTTTCTTCTATTTTTTCTTCAGTTAAAATATAGCTTCCATCTAAATCTACTTCTAGAATAGCTCTTCCCTTTTTTGCTGGTCTCTTAAGAGTTAATGTTCCATCTTCATCTGGTGTTAGAAAATAAACTCGAATGTGTTTTGTGGCCTCGTCTTGTGATAACTTAAGTTTCCAATAACCAGTTTGAGCTATTCTTTCTCTCAAAGTTACTTTGCTTGAAATAACTACTAAAACTTTATAGCTACTTGGATTATAAATAATAATATCCACGTCGGGTAAATGTAACCCAAATTCCCCATAATCAATAGCTAAATTTCTTTTAATCTGGCTCAATTCTAAGGATAATTTTTTTGTTCTCTCTAACTTATTACCATTAATTACCTTCAACCCCAAGTCTTCAATTTCTTCGGTAATCATGTATTTAATTAATTTTTCTAAATTTTTCCCTTTAAATGCTCTCCAGCTTTGTTCATGATCTCCCTTCGGAGTAGGATTTTTCAACCAATCCTTTTTGTGAAATACCTTCGCTTCTTTTAATAATTGTGAAATATGTTTGTATGTATTAGCACCAAATTGTTTCTTCTTTTGCAAATACAATTTTTTTAAATCTTCAAATTTCATATTTTTTACTCCTTTAATCCTATTACAATATATTCTATAGGGTAGGCTTCTGAATTTGCATGGTGATTACTGGCAAACCTCCCTGTTTTTAAATCCCTTTTTTGTGGTAATATTTTTGAGGGTATTTTTCTCTTGATTATTCTATCAAGAATAAATCCTGAATATTGCAAGCTTTCCGCAAAGACTTCGGCATTTAAAATATCTATACCTTTCAAGCAAGTATCACCAATTACATAGCAGCACCTTCCTCCACTTTTTAAAATACGATAACTTTCGTCAAACACTTCTTGCATATCAATAAAAAAAGTTCTTATTTCATTTGCCATTTTTTTATTTTTCTCTTGCATTTTATTGACAATTTCTTGTGCTATACTACTTTTCAACTTTTTATTATTACTATATTTGTGGGCAGACCCAATAAATTCCTTTCTATATTCGGTTAAATTATCTGCAAAATCCAACCATATAGTAGAAAGTTGATGTAAATCGGCATATTCATAGCTGGTTACATAAGGGCTTGAACTAATTATTAAATCTACTTCATTGTCAGATGTGGGTTGGGTTTTGGCATCTTGTATTTTTATATTTAAGTAGTTTTTTATATTGTTTTTTACTTTTAGAGGAGCAATCTGATAAAAACTATTATTTCCTCTTTGTATTTTTTTTAAATGTCTTCTTAAAATAATGTAGGGTTTTATTGGTTTTTTCTTAAAATCTCTGGTGGGTTTAGTACTTGTCTGAAGCCATATAGAACAATTTTTTAAAATGTGACTGAATGCTATAAGAAAAAAATCTCGGATTGTTTTGTCTTCTTCACCATAAATTGTTCTCAATATTACTCCTAATTCATTTTTATTTTGTTCATTAAACCAGTAATTAATCCGTTCTATATGTTTTTGGGAAATTAGAGGTTCAATATTTACATTAGGAAACAAATTCTGAGATGGGGAATCTGCTAAAAATTGTAGTTTTCCTAATAAGCATTTTATTTTTTTATCAAGATAAGAAGGTTCTATTGGGGTAGATTTCACTTTGGTTATCAGAGAAGATACTTTGTTTATGTCGGTACCGCTACCCTTAAAACCTCTGGATATGGCGGTAACAATAGTAGTTCCGCAGCCCATAAATGGATCATCTATATGAGCATTTTCGCTAAATACATATTCATCAATTAATTTTTCAACTAATTGGGGAATAAACTTTGCTGGATAACGGTGGTAACTATGTGTCCACTTTCCTGTGTCAGATGGTTTATATTCAGCAAAAGTCCATTCTTCATCTATGCTTTTCTCTTTAAATAAATTTAATATTTCCCCTGGTGATTTGCTTTTTGTTTTCATTGTATTCACGTTGTAATCCTTTGCAACATATTTCGTTGCTGTTTCTTTAATCTTTCGGGATGGAATCATTCAAGTCCTCCTATATTTTTCCATTAATATTTATATTAATCTTCATTTTTACCAGTTTACAATTTTGATTTTTTAATTTCAAGTTTCGAATCATATGTTAACAATTAATAGTAATTGTTACTCCCTCTTCTTCCCATTCCTCCCATTCGAGGTTAGTTATTTCTGGTAATTGTGTGAGGCCTTGCGGTTCTTTGAATTCTCCGAGTTTATCTCTTAATTCAATTATTCTCTTTGCTGTATGTTCACTTACCCCCAAAACCTGTATAAAATTTTCCAAGAATGCAGTATTGATATTTATAATTTCCTTCTCCAGTTCAACTTCTATAGTAGTAGTGAAAAAATATGGTAACTCTTGACCTGCTTTATTTATATTTTTAATAATTACTGTTTCTGGGTCATCATAGAGGGAGAAGTAGACTTCGGTTTTGGCAAGGGAGATAAGAAAAAATTGGAAGATAACAATTATAGTAAGTAAAAGAATGGTAGTTAGTTTAATTTGTCTTTTATTTTGTGGCATTATTAGATTTCTCTTTTTTAATTATTTTTAATAGAGCATGCCGGTGAACATCTGTCCTACTGGAAAAAGAGCTTTTGTAATTACACCACGCAAGTTTAAATATATTATAGCAGAAATTTTAGTAAAAAAGAATGTTTTGAAAATCCTGCTTTTTTGAAAGAAAAGTTTTTTACAAGATGCGAGTTGCAAGGTACGAGTTGCAAGTTTTTAGAAAAGATGAGGGAAGATGAGATTACCGCGCTTTCTTCGAAATCTCGCAATGACAGAGGAATTAAAACTATTAATATTTTAGTTACAAACCGTTATTAAAGAGATGTTTGTTCTGATAACTCCTCCACTCAAACCCTTATAAAATAAGGCTTTCCGCCCACATCCAAAATAAGCCATTTTAAGCTATCTTATACGCCCATCTTAAAAATATGACAAATCACCTTAGACCACCTCAAGAAACGCTGCTATGACCATATTTCGCTAAAACCCTTATTTTGCAAGGCTTTTAGCCTCCTAAAAATAGTGCTTTTAGCCCTTTTTTGCCTTATTTTCTCCATATTTTAGAAGCACTAACAACATCCTATATAACAATAAAACGCAGAAACCCTTATATTTACTACGTTTCAGAGCCTTACTATTTTTTCCTATAAAAACTGATAATCCTCTAATTCTATCTATATTGATTTCCCTTATTTATACCGTATCTTTCACAATGACAGAGGGGAAAGTGTGTAAAATCTGTAGAAAAAGGCCTTCCTGAAAGCCTTATGTAATAAGGGTTTCAGAAAAAAACCACTCTAAGTGCCTTTAAACGCATAATTTTAAAAAATAGGTACTTTAACCCCTCAAAAATGGCACTTTTTTGACTAAAATTTCACTCTTTTAAAAACTGAAAGTGGCTATTTATAAGGGTTTTAAGATTTTAAGAAGACAAAAATAGGCAAAAAACAGGGGTTGTAATTGCCGATTTTTCGAAAATTGATGCCCCTTTAAAGGCACTCTACGTGCGTTAAAAGGGCATTCCTGAAGGAGGCCTGAAAGCCTTGTAAATAAAGGGTTTCGAAGGAGGGCAAATAAGAACAAAAAACTGTCCCTGTCTTTCTTTATTAAGCAATCGCTCCTTTTATCATTTTAAGAATGAATTATTATTCTTTATCAATTACTTCCCAATGGCCACCTTTAGGAGAGCCAGTTCTCTTTAAAACTCCTTTTTTCTTTAATTTTGAAATATTCTCTTCGATTTTCCTCTGAGAAATACCGATAATATCTGAAAGATCTCTAGCCGATATATTAGGATTTTCTACCATATTTTTTATTATCAGCCCTTGATTTTTAGTCAGGCTTTTACCGACTTTTTCAATGACTTTTTTGGTGACCTTTTTGGTGACCTTTTTGGTGATCTTTTTGGTTTTTGTAAAAGTCACGATAAAGAAGTTATTATAATAAAATTCCACATTCCCTTGGCCGTGTTCTTTAATAGAATTTTTAATTCTATTTATTCCAGTTCCAATTTGTTCAATGTAATCTGCTCGGTTTAACAGGGAAGCAATAACCGGATTCCTTGCAATGACAGAAAGAGAGAAGGTTCGTAATTATATAATATTTTTCTAAAGCTAAACAAAGAAGTTTTTTGAATTGTAGTGGATTGTGCTGGCAAAAAACGGTACCATAAGAGCATAGTAAGAATTTACAATAATAAATTTACAAATTTGCCTCTATAGAGTAAAATAATACTAAATTATTCTAAGTTACAAAATGAGGTATAATATGTTTTTTGTAGTAATGGGTTTAATTGGTGGTCTGGCGCTCTTCTTATATGGGATGCAAATTACCAGTGAAGGTCTAAAAAATACCTTCGGGAATAAACTAAAACAGATCCTAAGCACCCTGTCCAAGAATAAATTAATCGCCTTATTCACCGGCATTGTCCTTACTTTTACTATTCAGAGCAGTACTGCAGCTTCTACTTTATTGGTAAGTCTGGTAAATACCGGGATTATGAGCTTAAGTCAGACTATCAGTATTTTGCTGGGAACCAGTATGGGAACAACTCTTACTACCCAGATAATCGCCTTTAGGGTATCTGACTATGCCCTCTTAATCATTGTCCTTGGCTTTGGCCTAAAGCTTTTGGGGAAAAAGAGAAAACAGAGATTTATAGGCAATATATTATTAGGCATAGGTTTTATTTTTTTAGGTATGAAGGTGATGTCAGAGTCAGTCGTTCCTCTTAAAGACCACGCCCTTTTCAAAGAAACATTGACCAATTTGGAACACATACCTTTATTAGCCTTACTCGCCTCTGCCTTATTTACAGGTCTAATACAAAGCAGTACTGCAACTATGGGTTTAACCATTTCTCTGGCTATGCAGGGTTTAATATCGCTAAACCTGGCAGTACCCATAATTTTGGGCTCGCATTTAGGCTCTTGCTCTACCGTCCTTTTTGCCGGTATTGGGGCTTCCGGGAGTGCAAAAAGAGTGACTTTAGCTAACTTACTGTTTAAATTAGGAGGGGTTATCGTATTTTTCTTATTAACTCCCTCTGTAATTCTTCTGGTACAGAAGTCCTCGGTAAACTTACCCCGACAAATTGCTAATGCTCATGCCTTAATCATTGTAGGCAATACCTTAATTTTTCTTCCTTTTACTGAATGGTTTGCCAAATTTTTAGAAAAAATTATTCCTAAAACCGAAGAGGTGGAGTCCTTGCAAAAACCAAAATTTTTAGATTTAGGTGCCCTTAAAACTCCTGAGATTGCCTTCTATCTTGCCAGCAAAGAGATATTACGAATTTCTAATGCCGTGGAAGAGATGGTATTAGGTATTATGCAAGTATTTATTAATAATGATGAAAAACTGCTGGATAAGATAAGCGCACAAGATATGATTGTGGATAATCTCTCTCGAGAGGTAACAAAATATTTAACCAAGATGAGTTTTGAAACCCTCTCTGCGGAACATTCTAAAGAAGTATTTAGATTATTGTACATTGTTGATGACCTGGAACATATTGGAGATTTAATAGATAAAAATCTGATTCCTTTGGTGGAAAAAAAGATAGACCACAGTCTGGTATTTTCTGAAAAAGGAGTAGAGGAGATTAAAAATATGCATCAAGAGATTTACAACAATCTTCGAAATGCTATAGGGGCTTTTGCTCTCCAGGACCAAAGAATGGCTCAAAAAGTACTCGACCAGAAAGAATACATCGATTCCTTGGAAATAACTTTACGCAAGACTCATATCAACCGATTAAATGTGGGGATAGAACTTTCCCAAAAGACCAGTGGGGTTCATTTGGATTTAATCAATATCCTTAAAAGAATAAATGATCACTCCTTTTCTATTGCCCGGGCAGTATCGGGAGAGATCTAATTAGTCGTTAGTGAATAGTGAATAGTCGTTAGTATTAAATATAAAATGCAAAACTAGTTTTTAGATTTCAGTTCACTGTAAAGACTTTTTTCAAACTTGGAACTCGCAACCTGCAGCCTGTAACCTGTATTTTAACTGGTAAACTGGGTAACTGGTCAAGCGTGTAACTCCAACCAGCTAACCGGGCAACCGGGGAACTAACTAACGATTCAAGATATACAATTAAATTATATTAGGAAAATTTTTATATGAACAATATGATAAATAATCAACCAAAAACAGAAAACCTTATTCTTGTCCCTATCTATAATGAACAAAAACATATTTTTAATGTTTTAAGAGAGATAAGAAAATACTCACCGGAAGACCTGCTGGTGATCAATGATGGCTCCACTGATGAAAGCAAAGATATTGTTGAGGAGATTGCTTCTTGTGCTAAACTCAAAGGGAAAGTTATTATTATAAATCACTCAGAAAACGAAGGATACGGCAAATCTTTAATTGACGGAATTAATTTTGCCCGGAATAATAATTACCGATATCTTCTGACTTTAGATTGTGATGAACAGCATGAACCGGAATTGATTCCTCAATTTTTTAAAGAGATAAAAAAAGGGAAATTT